>CAYPSP010000307.1:0-1531 GCA_964413335.1 uncultured Dehalococcoidales bacterium | reverse complement strand
TATTGCAGATTGACGGAAATTATCAGAATCCATCTTCATAGTAAGTCTGTAAATACCAACAATCTTGGGTTGTCTTTTAATAATCATATCAACTATATGATCTTTTCTGGTCCTGTTAGCATCAACAATAGCAGTCATTATATTATTTGGTACATTTGCATAGTTGGCTAGTAATTGCTTTGTATCCTTCGGCAAGCAGTATCCACCATAACCAAATGAAGGGTTATTATAGTGACTACCAATACGTGGATCCAGTCCAACACCCTCGATGATTTGTTTTGTATTAAGGCCTCTTACTTCTCCATAAGAATCTAATTCATTAAAATAAGCAACTCTCATTGCAAGATATGTATTGGCAAATAGCTTAATGGCCTCAGCCTCTGTAGATTCCGTATAAAGAATATCGATATTTTCTTTGATTGCTCCACCTGCTAGAAGTTCAGCAAACACCTTAGCTCTCTCCGACTGCTCTCCAACTACAATTCTTGATGGATAGAGATTGTCATATAAAGCTTTACCTTCTCTTAAGAACTCAGGACTGAATATGATATTCTCAGTGTCAAACATTTCTCTTACCTTTTCAGTATATCCAACCGGTACAGTTGATTTAATAATCATGACTGCATCAGGATTAATAGCAAGTACATTTGCTATAACTGCTTCAACGGTTCTTGTGTTAAAGTAATTCTTCTCAGCATCATAATTAGTAGGTGTTGAAATGATGACATACTCTGCATCCTTAAAAGCTACAAAGTTATCTGTTGTTGCTGTAAGATTTAAATCTTTATTAGCAAGATAGTCTTCAATTTCAGTATCAATAATTGGAGATTTTTTGTTGTTGATCATATCAACTTTCTCCTGGATAATATCAAGTTCATTGACTTCATTATTTTGTGCCAACAGGATAGCATTTGATAATCCGACGTAACCTGTTCCAGCTATTGTTATTTTCATTGTTTGGTGCCCCCTTTTCTTTTAACAATGGTTTAACGGTTGTCGAGCAATAGTTTAACCATTGCTTAACTATTATTCTCCGTAATATTCTTTATACCAATCTACAAACTTACCTAATCCTTCTTCAATGCTTGTACTTGGTTTAAAACCAATATCTTTTTCCAAATCTGATACATCGGCGTATGTTTTTACAATATCCCCGGGTTGTATATCCATATAATTCTTGATAGCTTTTTTTCCTAACTTTTCCTCTAAAACTGAAATGAACTTTTCTAATTGTATTGGTTGATTATTACCAATATTATATATTTTATATGGAGCAAAACTACTACTTAAATCATCTTTTGTTTCATCCCACTCTTTATTAGCCTTTGGGGCTAATGGAATCAGTTTATATACACCTTCTACAATATCATCAATGTATGTAAAGTCACGCTCCATTTTACCATAGTTAAAAACATTTATTGGTTTGTCATTCAAAATGCTATCTGTAAAAGAGAAATAAGCCATGTCAGGTCTTCCCCAAGGTCCATATACAGTAAAAAATCTAAGTCCAGTTGTTGGAATACTATATAAA
>CAYPSP010000306.1:0-1535 GCA_964413335.1 uncultured Dehalococcoidales bacterium | reverse complement strand
TATGCTTAAAACCTTTCTTAATTTCAGCGGGTATCATATAACCAAACAAGTTTGGGCCTACGCTGTTATAGATTTTTATAAGCTGCATGGAGATTGATTACGCCATGCTACCCCTTAACCGCACCTGATGTTATATTCTTCGTGATCTGATTATGTAAAAGAGCGAATATAATAAAGACCGGAATACTGGCAATCAACATACCTGCAAACACCTCAGTCCACTTCGCCGTGTACTCTGCCTTATTAGCCATAAAATATAAACCCAATGGCAGCGTTGCATTCTGCTGCTTAAGGAAAATAAGGGCAAGGAAGAACTCGTTCCACAGGCTCAAGAAATTGACCAAGAATGCAGAAACCAGTCCCGCCCTGCAAAGTGGCAGCATAATCTGCCAGAAAGTTCGGAATGGGGAAGCCCCATCAATAGCAGCCGCTTCTTCAAGCTCTGAAGGCAGTGATTCAAAAAAACCGCGTAAAATTAAAATATTAAACGGCACTCCAGAGGCAATGTATATTAGCACCAGGGGAATCATTCCGCCGATGATGCCTATCCCACTCATCAAGAAATATAACGGAATAACCGCCAGCATCAGGGGAATCATATAACCTATTATGAAGTAGTTAGCAAAAAACTCCCGGAGCTTAAATGGAATGCGGCCAATTACATAAGCTGCCAGCGTAGATACCAACACCGAGACCGATGCTCCTACGGTTGCTACAAATATGCTGTTGCCAAAGAAACTCCCGATCTTGGCATTCTTCCAGGCGGTGACATAATTTTCAAAGTGAAGTTTCTGAGGTAATGCCCACGGGCTTGTGCTGACAAACTCGGGCGTCGTCTTGAGTGAAACCATGAACATCCAGACTAATGCCGCAATGGAGCTCAAACAGAATAAGCCCAGGACTAAATAAATCATTATATGTCTCAAAGGCATCCTAGAGTGGTGGAGGATGCGAACTTCACTATTATTTGATATCTTTGTTATCATGGTAAATCACTTCTATTTCTAAAATTCTATAGTCTCGCGCTTACTTAATCTATTAAAAATAAAACTAACCAGGAAGATGACTATCATTAAGAACGTTGCCATGGCACATGCCAATCCCCACTGGTAGGAGACAAAGGCTTTTTCATAGATGAGAGTTCCCAGTACCTCTGTTGAGCGGGCGGCTCCTCCGTGAGGTGTCATAACCCAGACTTCACCAAAGACCTGCAGAGACATGATGATCCACAGGATAAGTAATAACCTCAGAACTCCCCATACTAAAGGTAAAGTGACTTTCCAGAATACCTGCCACTCATTGGCACCACCTATCCTGGCGGCCTCTATCAGCTCTTGTGGTATACGCTCAAGACCACTTGACAGCAGCAAGACCCACATGCCCAACTGGCGCCAGGCAGTAGCGACAACGACCGCTATCAATGCAGTACGTGTGTCTCCCAGCCACGGCAGGGCCAGTGCTCCAAGCCCGACAGCCTCTAATAAATTGTTGATAGGTCCAAATATCGGATTGTAGAGCATCTTCCACAGTAATGC
>CAYPSP010000305.1:0-1535 GCA_964413335.1 uncultured Dehalococcoidales bacterium | reverse complement strand
AATTCATGAACTTCAAGCGATATTTTATTTTTACCATAGGCTTCTTGAAATTTCTTCTGGAGATTGATGATCTCTTGATTTGCGTTATGACCCATTTCGATAGCTTTTAATACTAACTCCTCTGAAACCTCTTTAGCATCTGCCTCTACCATCACTACACTTTGCTCAGTACTAACAACAGCTATATCCAGTAAACATTCTTCTATTTGTGATAATGTGGGATTCAGAACAAAATCACCATCAATAATACCAACGTGTACAACAGAGATAGGGCCAGCAAAAGGAATATCAGAGATGCCTAAAGTTGCCGAGGCACCGATAGTAGCGCAAATAGCAGGGTCATTCTCCATATCGGTAGAAAGGACGGTAGCTATTACCTGTGTCTCATGATTAAATTTCTTTGAAAGAAGTGGGCGTAAACCACGATCGATGAAACGACAAGTCAATATTGCATCTGTACCAGGACGGCCTTCACGTCTAAAGAAGCTGCCAGGTATTTTACCAGCTGCATAAAGCTTCTCTTCATAATCTACAGTTAAAGGTACAAAATCAAGTTTATCTGTTGTATTTGCCGATGCACAAACAGTGGTTAAAACAACTGTATCTCCATACTGAACAAGAACTGCACCATTGGCTTGACGTGCGAGGAGCCCTGTTTCAAGCTTAAGAACACGCCCTGCTATTGAACATTCGAAAATTTTATCCACAACATTTCCCCCTATTTCCGTATGCCCAATTTGTCAATGAGAGAATAATATCGCTCAATATCTGTTTTATTAAGATAAGATAAAAAGCGTCGACGCTTTCCCAGAAGTGAATAAAGTGCACGACGTGAATGACAATCGTGTGAGTGCACCTTGAGATGCTCTGTTAATAGGTTAACCCTTTTGGTTAACAACGCTACTTGAACTCCAGCAGAACCGCTATCACCCTCCTTAATTCTATACTGTTTAATAATATCCAGTTTTCCTTCTTTGTTTAGCATACTACCTCTTATTCCTTATAGTTAGTGCGTTATTATAGCACAAAAAGAAAATACTGCATGGAATTATGGTAACTATATAATTGATAATTGACCATAAGGGCATAGCAGACTATAATTTCACTTGGTAATAGCTACTATGCAAGAGAGTTGTGGTGTTATTGGAATATATGCTCAAAGGATAGATATAGCACGGCTTACTTTTTTTGCTCTCTTCGCACTTCAGCACCGTGGACAGGAAAGCGCAGGGATCGCCGTCGCTGATGGGACTGAAGTGAAGATTCACACAAAGAAGGGATTGGTCTCACAGGCTTTCAGTGAAAGCAATCTTAGCCAACTTAAGGGGCATATCAGCATTGGGCACACGCTTTATTCTACTAAAGGTTCCAGTGAATCGGCCAATGCGCAGCCTGTCATAGTTAGGTCTCAAGGACTCATTATCGCAGTTTCACATAATGGCAATGTAATTAATGCAGAATTGCTGCGTGAGACACTTAGGCAAAAGGGATACAGCTTTCACAGCTCTACTGATTCTGAGGTCATAGCCAACTTG
>CAYPSP010000304.1:0-1557 GCA_964413335.1 uncultured Dehalococcoidales bacterium | reverse complement strand
AGTTGCAGTAAAATTAAGCGGATTATTTGGATCAATGGATAAAGTTGCATTTTTACTTTTTGTAAATATACTTTTACTATTTGTAGGAACTTTTATGGACAATTGTCCGGCAATATTAATTTTAGCTCCAATATTAACTCCTATTGCCGCTGGGAGCTCAAACCCCATAGTGCCCAAGCCACCTGACATAATAAGGGTATTTGGCTTATTATAAACGTAATGTTGCGCTGCCCACATCTGATGCTGTCCTACTCCAGTAACAATCGTAGCATTTCCATAAGTTTCCTTATAAATCTGCTGAATAACATAATCTGGAAGCAGCCTCTCCCCCTCTTCAGTCTTCAATAATTGATGTTCTTCACGCCACTCCCCTATCAAAGAAATCCAGTCTACATGTTCTGCAGCCTCGATTTCTTTATTCATAGCTTTTAAGACATTCTTAATATCACCTACTATTGGGACATCTACTGGCACA
Source organism: uncultured Dehalococcoidales bacterium (assembly GCA_964413335.1). Taxonomy (GTDB): domain Bacteria; phylum Chloroflexota; class Dehalococcoidia; order GIF9; family AB-539-J10; genus JAUUZT01. Next base: position 1,082 of record CAYPSP010000304.1, on the reverse strand, counting down.
TTCTTGCCTATCTCCGCTGGATCGATATCGATATGGATAACCCTAGCATGCTGAGCAAATTTTTTAGTATCTGCTGTAGCCCTATCATCAAATCTCATACCCATAGCTATAATGACATCAGCATCCTGCACTGCCATATTAGCATGAACCATGCCATGCATCCCTAGCCAGTCAAAATTAAGAATATGGTTTTGTGGGAACGAACCAAGGCCCAGTAGAGTTGTAATTACCGGTACCTGCGCCTTCTCTGCAAATTCTTTAAGCTCATCATAAGCTCCAGAGAGAACCACTCCCCTGCCTGCAATAATAACAGGCTTTCGAGCTTCACCAATAAGTTTTACTGCTTTTTTTATTTGAACTGCGTGTACCCGCGACACAACTTTGTAACCTGGTAAATTAATTTTCTCAGGATAATTGAACTCCACTTCTTCCTGTTGTACATCTTTAGGAATATCTATTACTACCGGACCAGGTCTTCCAGTCTGTGCAATATGGAATGCCTCCCTTATTGCTGTTGAAAGCTTTTCTGTTTCGGTAACAAGATAATTATATTTTGTTATGGGTAAAGTAATAGCACTAATGTCCGTTTCTTGAAAGGCATCTTTCCCAATAAAAGGACGACCAACTTGACCAGTTATACATATTATTGGTGACGAATCCATATATGCATTTGCAATGCCAGTTACTAAATTGGTGGCTCCTGGCCCTGAAGTTGCAAAACAAACACCTGCTTTATGAGTAACCCGTGCATATCCATCTGCAGCATGTGCTGCACCCTGTTCATGCCTGAATAGTATATGTCGAAGTTGTGGATATTGAGGAAGAGTATCATATATAGGAAGTGTCGACCCTCCGGGAATACCAAATATAACTTCAACCCCTTCCTTTATTAAAGTTTCACATAATATTTGAGCGCCTGTCTTTTTCATAATATTCTCAATCAATTAGAAAAAACTGCTCCAGAACTGGCTGACATAACTTGATCCGCATAACGTTTTAAATAACCAGTTTTTACTTTACCCTCAAATGACGGTAAAGCATTTAATCTTCGCTCGATCTCCTCATTTGTAAGTTCTATTTCT
>CAYPSP010000303.1:0-1559 GCA_964413335.1 uncultured Dehalococcoidales bacterium | reverse complement strand
GTGAGCATGATACCACTGTCGAATCCCATCTCCCTGGTTAGCAGTGCCAGAACAGGGGTAGGTAGTATGCCCAAATCGGTTACATTTATTCCTGTAGATATAAGTCCATTACAGATGTATTTCTTAATAATATCTCGGCTTTGCCGGGTATCGGTGGCAAGGCAGACTTTGGCGTGGGGATTGAGTATTGTACCAACTGCCTTGCCAACCCTCTCGCAAAGCTCTAAAGTGAGGTCTTTATTTACAATTCCTCGAATACCACTGGTTCCGAAAAGATGCTTTTCGATAGACGAATCTCCAGAATCATTCATAATCACTTTATTATAATGCCTCTCTTAGGTACCGAAGAACGAACTGGTTGAATATGGCTAAGCAAATCAAGACATTTATCTGTAATACCATTAGCATCCAGATGATAGAGAGAACGAAGTAAGTTTTGTTCCCCGTGTGTTACGAATTCATCAGGGATACCAAGCTGTTTTACTTTCACATTTGAAACGTCATGAGACTGTAAAAGTTGAATAACCGAAGCTCCAAGTCCACCACTGAGCACATTTTCCTCAACTGTTAAAATTGATCGTACGCGATTTGCAGTATCGAGAAGGAGATTGGTATCCATTGGTTTGATGAAACGTGCATTTATTACTGAAACGCTGAAACCAAGAGAGCTTAGTTGTTCTGCTGCTTGAATAGAGGGCACCACCATTGGACCAACAGCTATTATGGCGATATCATCACCTTGACTAAGTAGCTCCCATGTTCCCAATGTAATCTTGTGAAACTCGGGGTCAAGTGGAATATTTAACGCCTGACCTCTTGGATAGCGAATTGCTATAGGATGCTTAGCTTCAGTAGAAGTATAAAGTAGATGTTGAAGTTCGTTCTCATCCTTAGGAGAAGAAATAATCATGTTGGGCATCAGACTGAGATAAGACAGGTCAAATATGCCCTGGTGCGTCTTGCCATCAGCGCCAACAATACCACTGCGATCAATGGCGAATATAACTGGCAGGTCCTGGAGACAGACGTCGTGCAATACCTGGTCAAAACCACGCTGCAAGAAAGTGGAATATATCGCTACAATCGGTATGAACCCCTGTGTAGCAAGTCCCGCAGCCAATGTAACTGCATGTTGTTCCGAAATTCCCGTGTCATAGATACGTTCAGGGAATTGTTCAGCCAGGTGAGAAAGACCATTACCCTTAATCATTGCTGCGCTAATAATAACTATCCTGCTATTGTTTCTCATCAACTTCTCAGTAGTACTGGCAAAAATCTCATTATATGAAACGGCAGTTTTTGAAGAACCGTTAGCTGGGGCTACACCATGGAAACTAACCGGATTATCTTCAGCAGGGCTATATCCCTTTCCTTTTTTGGTTAACACATGAATTACTATTGGCTTGTTATAGTTCTTTGCTTTAAATAAAGCATTTTCAATTTCAGCGATGTTGTGCCCATTTATGGGACCGAGATAAGTAAAGCCAAGCTGTTCCCACAACATAGTTGGCATGATTATTGATTTTATCCCTTCCTTTAGCCGATGGATTACCCAACCT
>CAYPSP010000302.1:0-1564 GCA_964413335.1 uncultured Dehalococcoidales bacterium | reverse complement strand
CTCTGGTATTGATCCTGTATATGAAACAAGTCTGTATGCTTGTGAGTGTGGCATAGCAGCAGAGCTTCGGAGACTGGTAACTGCCCCCCCTAATCTTCCCGTGGGCAAGACAGAATTGCCAAAGGTTTTAACTGAAGTCGAGGAGAGAATAGGGATAAAACTGGCGCCTGATCAGTATACTGCCATACGAGCGGCCTGTGAATCAAAGGTAGTAGTGATCACGGGAGGTCCGGGAACAGGGAAGACGACTATCATTGAAGCGATTGCTGATATTTATAATGCAGAAAACCGTAAGGTGGTCATGTGTGCCCCCACCGGCAGGGCAGCCAAACGGATGGCTGAAGCCACAGGGTTCAGATCGTCTACGATCCATCGCCTACTTGAATATATTCCCTTTGGCGGTTTTCAGAGGGATAAACAAAATCCTCTTAAAGGTGATCTGTTTGTAATGGATGAGGCTTCAATGGTTGATACGATGCTCGGGTACAGTTTTCTAAAAGCTATTCCTGCCCACGCAAACCTTGTTTTTGTGGGGGACATTTATCAACTACCATCGATTGGACCAGGAAATGTATTGAAAGATATTATTGAAAGCCAAAAAATCCCAACTGTTCACCTGACACATATATTTAGACAGGCCCAAAGATCAAGCATAATTGTGAATGCCCATAAGATCAACAACGGGAAGATGCCATATCTGAGTGCTCCGGAGAAGGGAGATGACTGTTGGTTTATCGAACAGACAGACCCAAAGATTATTCAGGAAATCATTGTTAAACTCATGACTGAAACATTTAAGGATCGAAACCCAATAGAAGACTGCCAAGTGCTTACACCTATGCACAAGGGGTCTCTCGGAACAGAAGCGCTAAACAACCTGCTCCAAGAGAAGCTTAATGCCAACAAAGTGGGTATTGTACGAGGCTTCAGGAAATACAAGATTGGCGACAAAGTGATGCAAATCAAGAATAATTACAAGAAAGACGTTTTTAATGGCGATATCGGATTTATCAGTAAAATTGATACGAAAGAACAGGAGGTTGGTGTAAAGTTTGAAGATCGTTTGGTAGATTATGAGCTGGATGAGCTGGATGAGCTGATGCTGGCATACTGCACGACAATCCATAAAGTTCAGGGATCGGAATATCCGATAGTGATTATACCGATAGTAACCCAGCATTACATTATGCTGGCCCGAAACCTGCTTTATACGGGTGTTACAAGGGGCAAAAAGCTGGTAGTCCTAATTGGGAGCAAGAAGGCTATCGACATAGCCATAAAAAATAACAGGGTGTTGCAACGCTATACGGGGCTGAAAGAACGGCTGGTAGGAACAGTTGAGCAGCAATCTATAGAAACAGCCGGGTAAATATAACGACCATATAGATATTTTTTTATGTACTCTTAATTAAAAGTGTAGTATAGGAAATATTAAATAGAACCGGCGGAGAAGGTGTTTGCGTCGCAGGAAAGAATAACGAAGGAATAACCCCCCACCCGGCGGGGTGCTGCATGGCCTCGCTGGTCCCACCAAGGAGGATGTGAGATGATAAAAGTTTTTATG
>CAYPSP010000301.1:0-1564 GCA_964413335.1 uncultured Dehalococcoidales bacterium | reverse complement strand
GGAAGAGAAATGGGACACTGTAATTAATACGAATTTAAAAGGAGTATTTTTGTGTACACAGGCGGTGGCTAAGCACATGATTGAGAAGAGGTATGGGAAAATTATCAATATTTCATCGACTTCATCGCTGGGAGCGATAACAAAAGGGCAGTCCGCATATTGTAGTTCAAAATTTGCGGTGAATGGGTTTACGAAAGCCTGCGCGACGGAATTTGGACCTTATGGAATCAATGTTAATGCGATTGCACCTGGGAGAATATTGACAGCAATGGTACGTGAAGGGAAGAACCCTGAGCAACTGGAGCGTTATATAAAAGCCAGCAGCGAGGCTGCTGTTATAGGGCGAATGGGAGATGTGGAGGATATCTCACATCTGGCCTTATTCTTGGCATCTGATGACTCGTCGTTTATCAGCGCAGAGATTATTGCCTCCAATGGTGGCAGGACGAATCTGATGGGCAGATAATTTGTTGTTGTCCTGGTTTATTAGCTGCTTTGTAAATGTAACTGAAGCCCTTTACTTACGTATTGGATATTAGTTATTTCATAGCTATAATATGATAACTCAGGAATCAAGAAATGTTTAATTGGAATCCTGGCAGAATACTTTCACAGTTGTATATGGCATAAAGTATGGTGTGGTGCTATTTCAACTAAAGGAAAATGTCTGCAGGGTAAGTATTGCTAAACTTCTAAGTAGCATTTCCGTTATATATAGTAATTAGAAGTACAATATAGGAGTCAGCTAATGAAAAAATCATGGTTAATTATTGTGGCGCTCTCTGTAGTGCTGGTAGTGATTGGTCTTTCCGGGTGCGCAGCACCTGGGGCATTAACCAGAGGAGGAGCAGGCAATTTTCAGCTTAATTTAAATAGCCAGCAGCAGGGAATCTGGGTAAATGGACAGGGGAAGGTTTCTGGCGCACCTGATATCGCAAATTTGCAACTTGGTATTGAGGCTCAGGAAGTAAGTGTAGCTGCGGCGCAATCACAGGCGGCTGAAGCCATGGACAAGGTAATGACAGCACTCGAAGATAATGATGTAGCTAAAAAGGATATTCAAACAAAATACTTCAATATTTCTAAAGTAACAAGGTGGGATGATGATAATCAACGGGAAGTCGTGATTGGCTACCGGGTTACCAATACTGTTACTGCCAGTATAAGGGATATCGAAAAGGCAGGGGCAGTTATTGACGCAGTAGCTCTGGCTGGAGGTGACCTTATCCGTATTAACAGTATTTATTTTTCAATAGATGATCCTACACCCTATCAAAAGGAAGCCAGGGATGAGGCGATGAATGATGCAAAAAACAAGGCTGAACAGTTAGCATCCCTAGCGGGAATAAAGCTCGGAAAACCGACATATATCTCCGAGAATTTCTATACTCCGTCTAGCTACAGATATGATGTACCTATGATGGAAGCAGGGAAATCATCGGCTCCTTCGACAATTATTAGCCCTGGGGAAATGGATATTACTCTCAACGTTCAGGTAACTTACGCCATTCTTAATTAAAAGCTACTGTTTTGGAATAAATACTGGCATATAGGCCACTAGCTA
>CAYPSP010000300.1:0-1567 GCA_964413335.1 uncultured Dehalococcoidales bacterium | reverse complement strand
TTCTTTAACAACATCTCCTACAAGAAGGGCAGTGATTTCTTTTTTAAGATTGAGTCGCGCATCTACTTTAATATCAAGCCCTGCCATCTTAGCTGCCTCGTCCATATCCTGTCTAACAATATTGCCTTCATATTTCCCAATTCCAACGGTTGGAGATTTATTAAGTCTTGAGTGGTTGAGGTCTATAGTTTTTATTGATGCAACACCTGGGATAATTATCTTGCTACCTCCGCCAAAACCATATGGGTGGGGAACTATACCACCAATTCCTATTTTTAAGTCGCATGACATGAATTCACTATTAATAGATACTGGTGTACCCTGACTGGTTACTCCGAGAGGGGTACAATTTTCATAGGGGTTATGGTTATAGACAAGAAATCTACCGGTAATTTCATCACCCAGTTTTTTTCTAAGTGCTATATTATCCATTGAACCATGGGCACCAAGGGCAGCAATAAACCTTATTTGGTCATCGGAAATACCAGCATCAGTAAGTTGTTCCAGTATGTAAGGTACTATAGTTTTAATTGGAGTCGGCCTGGTCAAATCATCAAAAAGTATAGCAACTTCTTTCTTTCCTTTTGCAAGCTCTTTTATGGTCTTGCTTCCAATAGGGTTGTTAAATGCTGCTCTTATCTCTTTATCAGATAGCACCGGGGCATCAGCCCCTTTCATATTACAAACATTAACGTCCCATGAATCAGGAAATTCCAGTTCATATTTTTCATCACCATACCAGGCAAGTATCGGTACTATTGTTTTATTCATATTTACTACCTGCCCATTATTTATTTTTAATCTATATTACGTATTATTAAGTGGATATTCGCCATATTCTTTAATAGCCTCAAGCATAGCCACATAGTTCTCTGGTTTTACTCCTGAGTATATAGAGTTGCTCGACATGCAAACAAGTCCTCCCCCCTTACCAGTTTTTCTGATGACTTTTTGTCTCTTGTTTTACCTCCTCAATAGTTTCTGAAACTAACGAGAAGGCACAGCACAAATTACCACACAAGTATATTTCGGCTCCAATATTCACCTTTGTAACCTCCATGTCCACAACTACCATCGAGGTTGCTTACATTTAGTATTATTCGGTAATTTTCAACAGTAAAGAACTACAATATTACTCACTACGGCATTTCTTGCATACTATCTTTCCTGATTTTTACTATATTACAGGTCTCAAATACTAATGGGAAGGGAACCGTATTTATCAATTAACTCCACTACCCGCCCCACTCGCTCTATATCGCCATCGAATGGTACATTATCGCCCATTCCGATAATGAAATTATAACCAGGAGCTACTTCCTTGAGTAGCTTGATAATAATATTATCGAACTCCTCATCACTGCAGGTGGGCTCAAACATTGTTGCCGGTATTCCACCCCATATGGTAGCTTTGTCACCCAGGGCCTTTTTAAACTCTGCAGTGCTAATCTGAGTCATGGGACTCGGAGTCCAGGCTTCCCAGATATCAACATTAGTGTCGAGTAAGAATGGGATTAGTCTTTTATTTTCTCCATCAGCGTGAACCATGGCTAGCCTTCCATGGGAA
>CAYPSP010000299.1:0-1586 GCA_964413335.1 uncultured Dehalococcoidales bacterium | reverse complement strand
CAGTAAGTCCATACACCTTTACTGATGTAACCGAAGATCATACCATATCTGCTACCTTCAGCTTGATTATAGTTACCAACCCAGTACACAATCTCACCAAAGATACTTATTATGATACTATTCAAGCCGCTCTTGATGATGCGGATAGCTTGGGTGGTGATACCATTGAAGTTTCTGATGGAACTTATGATGAGAGTATCACTTTTCCCTTTAGCAAGAAAATTATCCTAAAAAGTATAAATAGCGCCTCTGCAACAATCATCCGGGGTGAAAATGATTTAGAAACAGTCAACCTTGGTGGCTCAACGGAAGACACTACCCTAAAAGGTTTTACTATTACCCATGAAAGTGGGAAAACAGGAAGGGGAATATATATTACTGGAGGTAATTTGAATATAGAGAACTGCATTATATCTGATAATTCAGCTATTGGTGCCGGCATCTTTGCAATTAATAGTACTCTTATATTAACTAACTGTGATATTACAAATAATTCTGCGGATGATTACGATGGTCATGGCGGTGGCATCTATGTAAATAATAGTATTCTCACATTAACTGACTGTAACATAAGCGGCAATACTGCTAACGGTAACGGTTATCCTGGATGTGGCGGTGGCATCTATGCAAGTTATGGAAGTAATCTCATATTATCGACCTGCACAATCAACGGAAACATTTCACATTATTTTGGAGGTGGAATTTCTGCATGGTTTGGTAGTACTTTTACATTAACCAATTGTAATATAAATAACAATAGTGCTCAATGTGGTGGTGGTGTAAATGTTAACAGTAGTGATCTTAAAAGATGTTTTTTTACATTAGATAATTGTATTATCAACTATAATAATTCAACTGAAGCTGGTGGGGGTATATGGTTTAGTGAACATAGTAGCCTGAAATTAAATAATTGCAATGTTAATGAGAATACTTCTGCTTTGAATTCTGGTGGCATAGTTGGAGGGGGTAATCTTCTAGAACTAAAAGTCTGTACCATAAGCAACAATTCTGCTGCTGTGAACGATGGTGGAATATATTTATATTCTAATGACAATATTCTTATTGATAATACCATTTGTGGAAATTACAAAAATGGTGATAGTCCATCTCTGGATCAACAAGTCAGGGGTAATTCCGGAAGTCTCTATGAAACTTATAAGGATACTAATTATATTTCTGCTTACTGTAATTAAAATTATGATTTTAGGTAGTTTATATAAATAATGACATAGCCCATTTTCTTAAATAGGGAAGGTGTACCAAGACAATAGCCTGGTAACTTTTAGGTTGTCATGGAAGAAAAGAGAAGAGAGATAATAAAAAAGTGGATTGAATTAGGAAAGATTGAGGGCATAAATAGCAAGTAAAAAATATTACTAGTAATCAGAAAAAACTTTTTTAAAGATAAAAGGGGTATTTAGTATGAAAAGGAAATTAAAAATTGTATTAAGTTTTTTAGCCATCGTAGTTATTTTAACATCTTGTAGTGGGATTCAATTAGACATAGAGTATAGTTCAGTTTTTTCTGAACTTGTTAACCAATTAGATACTCCTGAAAAATTAGTGGCGTATATGAGAGACAATTT
>CAYPSP010000298.1:0-1593 GCA_964413335.1 uncultured Dehalococcoidales bacterium | reverse complement strand
GGGCATATCAGGATGTTCCGGGATGCGGCTAAACTTGGAAAGCTGGCGGTTATCCTGAATACAGATGATTTCCTGCTTCGAAAAAAAGGATACGTGTTTATGCCACTTGAAGAGCGAAGGGAAGTTATTGAATCTATCAGGTATGTGGACAGCACAGCGGTTTCTATTGACGAAGATGATTCCGTTTGCAAAACTCTGGCAATGCTCAAACCTGACGTGTTTGCTAATGGTGGCGACAGGGCAAGCCGGTCAGACATACGTGAAACTGAGATATGTAAAAAACTGGGAATAGAAATGGTATTCGGTATTGGTGGAAACAAGGTCCAGTCCAGTTCAGAGTTAGCCAGGAAGGATAAAAACAGATAAGCGGATAATTGATGATTAGTTGACAGTTTACTCTCTTCAGATTCTTCGGGAGACGCCTCATAATAATAAATATCTTGGTATTCTTCGCTGTATTTAGTCTTTGAAATTGCTACTTAAGGTTGATTAGCTAAGAAAATAGCAAAAATGCTATCTTACAGTTACAGATTTTGCCAGGTTGCGGGGTTTATCCGGATCACAACCACGGGCGATGGCCATGTGGTAGGCAAGCAACTGCAAGGGGACTATGGCCACCATCGGATAAAGAAGCTCATCAACTTTGGGGATTCTTAACCAGCAATCATATATGTCGCTCTTCCTGTCGGAAACAGCAATTATATATGCGCCTCGTGATTTAGCTTCCATGGCGTTATTCATTACCGCGTCATATGTGTAGTCATCAGGGCAAATAACTACTACAGGCGTGCCTTTTTCGATGAGAGCCAGAGTACCGTGCTTGAGCTCACCAGCTGGCATTCCCTCGGCGTGGATATATGATATCTCCTTGAGTTTCAGCGCCGCCTCGGATGCCACCGCGAAATTAATACCGCGTGCGATATAATAGAAGTCACTACTATTTTTAAAACGCTGTGCCAGCTTGATGAGTGTTTTATGGTTCCGTTCCTGCACCTTGTCAATCCTGCTGCATATGGACTTAAGCTGATCACGCGCATTGCCGAATTGATTTATCATTGAAAAGGCTAAAAGGTAGAATGTAGCTATCTGTGATAAAAAGGACTTGGTAGCTGCTACTCCTATCTCAAATCCACAGTTCAGTAAGATGGTCTGTTGACTGAGACTTTCCAGTATAGAGTTAGGGCGATTAATTATTGAAAGGATAGTCCCTCCAGAAACTCTGGCGATTTTTACTCCATCTATCACGTCAGCTGTCTCACCACTCTGGGAAACTGCTATTACCATAGTGTTCTTGTCTACTGAGTCGGCAAAATAACCAAATTCAGAAGAGATAACAACATCGGAGAACTTCTTACCGACGTGTGAGAAGAGATATCTGCCCACGAGTGAAGCATATCGAGATGTACCACAGGCGGTTATTATTACCTGGTTTGCCCTCAGTATATCCAGGGCTATGGCATTAAACTTTCTTTCATCCTGCTGGACTACCCGTTGCAATACTTCCGATTCCTCCATTATCTCCTTGAGCATGAAATGGCTATATCCATTTTTGTCGGTATCCGCCCACATACTGCTAATCTCGGTTGCCTCTTT
>CAYPSP010000297.1:0-1593 GCA_964413335.1 uncultured Dehalococcoidales bacterium | reverse complement strand
CGATTTATAAAACAGAGGCTGGGGAAAATGGCTGATGTCAGCCCTGAAGAGAGAGACAGGCTCAACGAGATTGCAAACCTGGATTCACTACTGAAGAATTTCTACAAGAGAGAGATTGATGCCCGCCAGTTGTTCGACAAACTGGTTGTATTTGAGAGTGATGGCAAGCGATATCTGTTGAAAGATGCCCGTAAAAAACTGAAAAAGTCATTCAAGTGGAAGGGGTTGCCCATCAAGTTTAACGAACTGGATTCAGGAGAGATGAGTGTTGAGTATGACGAGAACCAGGAAGAGGATGAAAACCTGGTGATTGAGCTAAAGAACGCAACTTTTGACCAGGTATTGAAAGAACATCATCTGCTGGTAGTTGACTGCTGGGCTGCCTGGTGTCGCCCCTGCAAGATGGTAGAGCCGATAATTGAGGAACTGGCCAGCGAATATAAAGGGAAAGTTACCTTTGGCAAGTTGAACGTGGATTTTAACCGGTCGGTTGCTTCTCGATTTAGGATTATGTCCATTCCAACGTTGCTTATATTCAAGGATGGTAAACTGGCAGGACAGACGGTTGGAGTACAACCTAAAAAGACACTCGAGGCTGAGTTCAAGAAGTACCTGTAACCGGTGGCTTACTGGTTTGCGCCCGCTCCACTGAAAGAAGGACGTGATATTGAGCCCTGAACAGGGGAGAAACTGCCGGAGCTATTCCATTTTACAGCACCGGAATAGTCTTTTCCTTCATAACTGCATCGGGCACCGAAAACCCAGCCAGTGGTGAACATATTCGGGCTCCTTCTACACCCTGACGATTATTTTTGTAACTGAAATATATCCAGGTAATTATATATAGTTACTGAATATATGTGAAAACAATAAATAAAAATGAAATGAGAAAGAGTGATTATTTACTGACAATCTGTTATAACAGGGGGAGTGCAATAGTGTAAAATAGCTGTGTCATTCTAGAAGGTAGAATCGATGCTGCCATATTCTGCCAGGCTGCCAGTGGATGTATAATAAACCGTTTGCGTAAAAAGGATTTTTATTTTAAAAACTGTCTAGCAGACAAGATTAAATCAAAGGAAGTAGATACATATGAATGAGTTCGCCATAATAATACTTGTAGCCCTCATAGCGGAGTTCTCTCTGGGGTTAATCGGGAATACATTAAATTTAAGGGTACTGGTTTTGGAATTGCCGGCAATTTTAAAGGGAATATTCAGTCCGGAGGAGTACCGTAAATCACAGGAGTACCTGCGGGCGAACACGCATTTTGACGTGGTGAGCAGCAGCTTCAGCCTGGTTGTGCTGCTTGTTTTCTGGTTCGCCGGAGGATTTAACTGGTTCAATGAGGTTGTCAGCAGTTGGAATATGGTTCCGCTGGTGAGCGGATTGTTATTTATCGGGCTGCTGTTTTTTGCCAATGATCTGCTGTCATTACCGTTCAGTATTTACAGCACTTTTGTGATAGAGGAGAGGTTTGGCTTTAACAGGACCACTCCACGCACCTTTATTATAGATAAGGTTAAGGGGTTGGGGCTTATGATGGTACTGGGTGGATTGCTGATAGCAGGTATCCTGGCACTGTTTCAGTAT
>CAYPSP010000296.1:0-1612 GCA_964413335.1 uncultured Dehalococcoidales bacterium | reverse complement strand
GAGCAGGAAAGAAAAGACTTCGCCGATGAGAATAAGGACTGGTCTTACATAGACCAATGAAATAGTATCTGGAGGTAGAAACATTAATGTTACATGATATTACAGTTAAACCATTTGGTGGTCAATCATACAATAGAGAAGACATGATTGAGATGGACAAAGTAGTGCTTGGTGCACTTCTAAGAGAACGAGTACATCATAATATCGAGGTCCCTTTATATCCGACTCTACTTAAGTGGAAGGGGAATCCAATACCATCTTTTGGATTGCAAGCACAGATGGTGTTTGATGTCTGGTGTGATAGAGGCTTTTTAGTTGATACCCCTGATATAAACTGGGTTAACAAAAATATTCATATTGCTGCCAAAATTCGGAAAGGGGAAAGATTTAATTGGGAAGAACCTCTTCCGGTTCCTTTTACAGAGAATGAAATGGCCGTTGTTCATAAACTAATTTACGAACGCCATTCTATTCGGGACTGGAGCAATAAACCTGTACCCGATGAAATGATAGAGAAGATTCTGGAGGCAGGTAGGGCTGCTCCAATAGGCTGCAATCTTGATGAGATTCGCTTTATAGTGATTAAAGGTTCTGAAGATTCCAAGATGATATGGAGTGATATTTCTACTAAATATGCTGTAATAATAGTCATATGTTATGACACCAAAATACCTAAAATCGTTTATCAAGACAGATTTGTTCCACAAAATGCAGGATTCGACGCAGCAGCAGGCGACCATATGTTACTAATGGCTCATGCCCTTGGTTTAGGTGCAGTTTGGTTGTCTAAATTGGCAAAGACTGATTTAACAGAGGATACAGGTGCAAAATTTAAAATATTATACGGTTTACCCGATTATATTGAGGTAGCTATGCATATTGCTGTTGGATGGCCTGCTATTGGTACTATTAAATCAGAGAGAGTTCCGCTTAGCGATATGATAATTGATAGAAATAAAGCTAACTAACTAAATCTCTCAATTTCTTATTATTTCACTATTGCTAAATTAGGTTATAATAATGGCACTAAATTATAGCTATGACTACTTTCTGTGAAATACGCTACTTTCTCTATTCATTTATATTAGCTAAAAGAATATTTTGCAATAAAATTACTTGATTCATAACAATCTTGTTAGCTACACCATATACATGATAAAATTTATCACTAAATAAATGAAACAACGCGTATTTTCTGGATTTCGTCCTACCGGCAAACAGCATATAGGTAACTATCTTGGAGCTATAAAAAACTGGCTTCTTCTTCAAGATAACTATGAGTGCGTATATTGTATAGTTGATATTCATGCGCTTACTACTATTGAAAGCACTGAAAGTCTTCGAGAAGATATTCACGAGATGGTACTTGATTGGCTTGCAGCTGGTATTAACCCACAAAAGAGCATACTCTTCGTTCAGTCACATGTACCACAAGTTATGGAGCTTAGCACTATATTTGGAATGTTAACACCTTTGAATTGGTTGTTACGTGTTCCAACTTTTAAAGAAAAGGTAAAGATGCAGCCACAGAACGTTAACTATGGTTTGGTAGGGTATCCGGTACTTATGGCAGCAGATATTGCTCTTTATAAAGGAGAAGTGGTACCCGTTG
>CAYPSP010000295.1:0-1659 GCA_964413335.1 uncultured Dehalococcoidales bacterium | reverse complement strand
GAGGCATGAGTGTTAGGATGAAGACACCACTGGGGGCAAGTCCAAAGCTGAATCTGCGGCTGAAGGTGAAGCATATCTGCTGCATGAACGTACTACAGGATCATTTTATCGTGCCCTTCGCCTACCTGATACAATCGCTGCAGATAAGATTTAATCTTATTACACTTGCGGTGTACTGACCATATCAATGCCTAAGGCAGAAGAAAAGAAAAAGAAACAGATCCAGGTCAAAGTCGTAGAGGATTCAAAACAGATAGATAGTAAAAAATAAATAACGGTCCTTTCATTGGAGTGTGGTAAATAGTTACCTAATATTTAATACTAAATCATTTGGTTTCCTTATTAATCCATTATTGGTCTAGGAGAATTTTAATATATATAATATATTTTAAATTATATGGTGGGAGGAAAATATAAATGTTTACAACGATTTTGGTACCACTTGATGGTTCTCGTTTGAGTGCAAAAGCCATCCCCTATGCTATTGAAATAGCTAGTAAATTTGATGCTGATGTGACCTTATTGCAGGTAGTTAAAGCAACAAGCCCTATAATAGGGGTAGGGCTAACTGGAGTAGCTTCGCCATCTACCATAGATATGGAGATGAAAATAGCACTCGAGCAGGACAGGAAGAATACATTATCGGCTAGAAGATATCTTCAGAGGCAGGTCAGGAGATTAAGAGTAAAAGGTATAAAAGGTTCATATAAAACTGTTCTCGGAACTCCTACTAATTCAATTACTACTTTCTGTCATCAGAATCATGTTGATTTAGTTATCATGACGACACACGGAAAAAGTGGATTCAATAGAGCTATCCTCGGAAGTGTCTCTGACGCGGTGGTTCGTCAATCAGGTGTACCAGTGCTTCTCATTAAATCTCGTTAATTTGGTCAGAAGTAGAGCCTGAAAGATGTCGCGATAAGATGCTCTGCAGTAGTAAATAGCAATGTCTTTCAACTTGCGTCAAACACGATAAAGTATTTAGTAACAATGAAAAATTACATTGAAAGATTAATCGTAATAATCGATAGGTTGGACACTAATTTTTACAAGGTTATATTTGGCGTTGCCTTTTCTATGGCATGGGCTAGGGTCATGTATGCCATTTGGAACCAACCATCATATATAACATTTATTTGGTTTTATCTTGGTCTGGGCAGCATGCTCTTAAAATGGGTATTCTTTGAAATAATAGACAGGCTTCGAACTAGGGCAACAGTGGGCTAGTTTGGGGGTAGGAGTGCTAGCTGGGGTAGTCACGGGAGGAGATAAGGACTGCCCCCCTGGGGAGGTGGTGCTGGTGCGGGCAGAGGTATAGGCCGAGGTTGGAGCAGGAGGAAGCCGACCGGGTTCCGGGCTCTCGAGGTGGGCTTTTGGTAGTGTAACAGAGCGGGTGTTGCACGCAGTCTACAGCCCATTGCTTCTAATCAGCCAGCATTAGATAAAAGAGCTTAATCGTAATTTGTATTAGGAAAGGAGGTTAAAAAATGTACGAGAAAATAATTGTACCATTGGATGGCTCTGAGTTAGCGCAAGTTGCCTTACCCTATGCCGAGGGACTTGCCTCCAAGCTCAAGACGGAGGTCATTCTCTTTCAGGCGGTGCCAATAGCTTACCACGTCTACGTCGCTGAGGGGGGAAGTACCCAAATCCCAT
>CAYPSP010000294.1:0-1661 GCA_964413335.1 uncultured Dehalococcoidales bacterium | reverse complement strand
AGGACGGTACGCTGATCGTGGCTGTAGATATTGGCATGGAGATGAACCACGGATATTGCACCACCACAGATGGAAGGGATATAAAGTCTTTCAGATTTTCAAATACCCGGGAGGGGATGGATAAACTCTGGTGCATGGTGGTGGCGACCAAGAAAAGATTTCAATGTGACGAAGTGATAGTCGGCTACGAATCAACCGGACCCTACGGAGAACCCTTTCTTCATTACCTCGTAGGGAAAGATGTGAAGATCGTCCAAGTCAATCCCATGCATACGAAGCGGGTAAAGGAGATCAATGACAATTCTCCTTTGAAAACAGATGACAAGGATCCTCGGGTGATAGCGGATATCATAAAACTGGGGCGAGCCTTGAGTGTCGTCATCCCGGAGGGTGATGCTGCGTATTTACGGCGGTTAAACAACTCACGGGAGAGGCATGTCAGGGAGCGAATCGCCCTTTTGAACCAGCTTCAACAATTGGTTTTTCTATTGTTTCCCGAGTTCAAAAAGGTGTTTAAAAACATAAAATGCATGACACCTCTCTACATTCTCAAAACATATCCGACACCTGAGACGATAGGTGTTTTGGACAAGCATGTACTTGGCAAAGAAATGAGGAAGCACAGCATGGGCAAGTTTAGCGAGCGCCATGCGGAGATACTGATCGACCTTGCCAGAAATACCATCGGCATCAAAGAAGGCGTTTTGGGTCTTTCGATGGACATAAGCCATATTCTCCTGCAATTAGAGATGCTCAACACCCTTATTGCCGAGATAGAAAGCGAGATGGAAACAACCCTTGGGAGGATTTCCTATAGTTCAAAGTTGCTTTCAATAAAAGGGCTGGGAGTAGTATCCGTGGCCGGCATCATCGGAGAGGTCGGGGATTTTAAGAAATTCCAGACACGTGGGGAAATTATGAAATTTGCCGGTTTGGACCTCTACGAGATCAGTTCCGGTAAATGGAAAGGGCAGCGGAGGATTTCCAAAAGAGGGAGGAGCCTGCTCCGGAAAATACTCTATTATGGGGCAATCCAAATGATAAGAAATAATGGCATCATGCATGATTACTACACAAGATTGACCGATGGGGGTATGAAAAAGATGAAGGCCCTCGTGGCTGTTTCCAGGAAGATTCTGGGCATCATCTATGCGATTGTCCGTGATGACAGCGAATATATGGCCAACTTTGAATCCGTAAAAAGGCAGGTGATACAAAAGGCTGCATAAGGTATTATTACATAGGCGGGGAGATTATCGTTTTCTTCCATTGAGGCGCTGTTGCGACCTCCCAGTACAGAATACATAACTCCCCGTCAACATCTTAACCTCAATTGAGCAAGGTAAAAGCGTTTTATACGACTTTCTAATCATAAGGGTTAGGTAAGATGTAGTCCAACAGACGGGGTAACCGCCTATCAAAAATACCTGCAAGCTAAAAACACCTATGAAAGTATCTTGACTGGAATAAATAAGGAAGAAATGGAAAAGAAGACGTTAATAAATGCGATGATTGATTAGTTAATACTAGAACCTTTTAAATAACCCTTGGATAAATGCTACGCTGAAAGAATGTGATAAAATTGTGATGGAATTGTGATAGAACCAAGGGGAGATAATGGAAACAGACAGAACAGAGAGCACTAGAGGCGATTTAAAAAT
>CAYPSP010000293.1:0-1678 GCA_964413335.1 uncultured Dehalococcoidales bacterium | reverse complement strand
CTTACATATATTACAAAACTTAGCATGATTGCTTCTGGTTTGGTTATTGGTGGTGCAATCGGAAACCTGATTGACAGGTTTCGCCTTGGATACATAACTGATTTTATAGACGTTCGTTTGTGGGGTAATTTTCATTGGCCGGTTTTTAATTTTGCTGACTCTGCTATTGTGATTGGAACGGCTATTTTTACCATTTCGTTGTTTTTATCAAGTATACGAGAAAAGCAACATGAAGAGTATTCATGAAACTCAAGTTAATAACATTCAGTTAACTGTTAATTCAGAGGGTATTCGTGTTGATAAATATCTTGCTGAATCACTTCCACATTTATCCAGAACCAAAATTAAAAAACTACTTGAGGAAGGTTCTATTACAATCAATGAATTATTTGCTAAGGCAAACCAAAAATTAAAATATCACGATATTATAAGAATTGAGGTTCAACAGCCAAAACAGTTACAAGCAGATATATTACAGTTAAATGTGATTTATGAAGATAAAGAGCTAATGGTAATTGATAAACCCGCGGGGATGGTAGTTCATCCCGGACCTGGGCATCCTGATCACACTCTGGTTAATGCCATCATTGCTCACTGTCCTGAAATAGGTGTAAGCAGTGATTTATTACGTCCTGGTATAGTACATCGACTAGACAAAGATACATCTGGTCTGATTGTTATTGCAAAGAATAATAAGGTAAAAGAAAATTTAGTAGAACAGTTTAAGAACCATGCTGTAATGAAAATTTATGTTGTTTTGGTAAAAGGTCAACTTTTCCCAGATAGAGGAATAATTGAAGCAGCTATTGGACGTGACCCTCACAATTTCAAGCACATGGCAGTGGTAGAAAATGGGAAAGAGGCGATAACATGCTATACAGTTAGAAAACGTTTTTCCGAGTATACTCTCCTTGATGTAAATCTAAAAACAGGTCGTACACACCAGATAAGAGTTCATATGTCAGCAATTGGTCATTCAGTAGCTGGAGATCTAATTTATGGCCAAGCATCACCATATGTAAAAAGACAATTTATTCATGCTATGCACCTAAGTTTTCAGCTTCCATCAACTGGTATATATCACCACTTCAATTCTCCTCTCCCTCTTGATCTAGAGGAAACACTTTCTGCTCTTGGTAATAGTATTTGAATTGGCTTGTCTGAATCTAAACCATATGTTATATTGCGCTCTGTACGAAAATGAAAACAGCAGATGAGCGGAGTATTTTGGGAAAACTTTCTGAAGACCAACAGAAAAGGGAAAGCGTACTTTTTTCTGGACTTATGGAAAAATTTGGTGCTGCAGGGATAACACTACCTGAAGGGGACTTAGCTGAACGTAATAACCGTCTCCTTTTTCTTATTGCTACAGAGATGGAAGAAACCCAGAATGCAATGAGGGAAACGGAACAAATTCTTCAGAGATTTAGAAAACATCTACAGCAATTAAAGGGATTGCAGGAAGTCCTCTCAAAATAGATTAATAAATAACACTGGGTTCTTATAAAAACAGAAGGCGGAAGCTATTACTTCATTTTGGAATAGTATTTCAGTAATTTACGAGTGTGCATAATATTTTAGAAAAAACAGTAGTCAGGGTTCGTTTCGCTCCTAGCCCTACTGGTTATCCCCATCTAGGTAATATTCGAACTGCCTTGTTTACTTGGCTATTTGCACG
>CAYPSP010000292.1:0-1707 GCA_964413335.1 uncultured Dehalococcoidales bacterium | reverse complement strand
TTGATGACAATAGAGGCTTATTATTTGCTAACGAACCATATGAGCTCTTTGATGGACCCCTTCCATCGCCTATTCGGTTACAACACATCATAATATTCTTAATTATCTTTTATGTAGGGAGGTTTATCATTTGGGCTATCAAAACTTTAAAAGAGCGAGGTTGATTTGAATTGCCCACCCCCAGAAATATTATTAGCCCACATAGAAGGTCGCATAGAGGCAAGCAGAAACAAACTATATACGATCATATAGCACGCTGTAATGACTGTATGGATGCCTTACAGGCTGTATTTGATGCTCCTACAGAAGAAGAGCTGAAGCAGGAGAATGTTCCTAAGCAAGTGCTAGAGAAAGCTAATATGATACCGAAGATGTATCCGAGGGAAAAATAGGATGAGAAAGATATTTATACCAATAATGTTTGTATGTTTTGTGGTGGCTTATGTAGTATTACCTGCTAGCATTGCAGAAGCACGTATAAGCGAAAAATATAAATCTGATAATCCAGAGGAAGCTTTTTTGGATATGATGAAAGAGCATTATACAGACTGTGAAACTAAAGACCACTTGGAGGATTTTGTCTATTTAGGTTTACGTGCTAATTTAGAGTCTTATGATATAGGAAACGTGCCAAAAATTGATTCTGTTGGAATATTACCTCCCGAGGAGTCGTTTACCTTTAAAGGAGGTCTAATAGAAGGCTTTTCAAAAAACTTAGCAGAGAAAGCTCCTTACGATGTAGTAGGTTCTACCGAAACGCTTGATGTGTTAAAGCAGAACAATCTGTTGAATGAATATAATGAATTCAGAGCGGAACTATTTAACTTTGACAATATAAACAGTAAGCAGTTGGTTAAATTTGCAAAGCTGCTTGGAGCTAACTATATAATTATACCTAGAATCTATGATTATAGCATAGTCATTACTGACGCAAAAACTGTGGCTACTTCTTCCTGGGCTATGGAATTAAACCTCATATCCGTTAAAGAGCTCGAAATAGAATGGACATTGGTAGGTATAGTCAAATCAGTAGATATACAAATGGACAAACTTGAGCAGCTGAGTGAATATGCTAAGGCTGTTCTTGTGACAGCTATTTATGGTGGAAGTTCAAATAGTTCTCTAGGGAGCTCTCGTAGAAGGCTAAAAGAGAGAACGGAACGGCTTGCTCCTGACTATAGGAGTTTCAGTATTTTTTTAACAGACATTATTTTGACTTTGGACAAATATGAATTGGAAGGCAAAATGGGCATTCCCGAGAAGGAACGTGAATATAAGTGTTGGCTAAGGTCTGGTACATTTCCAAGGTTAGAGAAGGTTATATATTGATGTCCCCTAAGAAGAGGAGTGAGAAATGAAAAAGATGCTTATTTTATTTTTGCTATGTTGTATGTTATGCGGTTGTGGGGGGCTTATGTACAATGTCAAAACAACTGGTTATTTAGATAAAGCTATTGGTATATCTGAATTACCTCACGAAGCATCTTTTAGCGTAATTGTTAATAAGGATGCAAGCAATCTAATTCTTGATAAGGAAATAAAGCAAAAAATAGAGTACTTGTTAAAAAAGAATGCATATGTTTTGAGCGATATTGATAATGCAGATTACTATATTACATATAGTTATAGCATCGATGATGGCAGGGCAGTGACAATGTCAGGCGTAAGACCAGTTTATAAGCCTGGACACACATCATATACCACAGG
>CAYPSP010000291.1:0-1716 GCA_964413335.1 uncultured Dehalococcoidales bacterium | reverse complement strand
AGGAATGATAGAAGATATCAAAGAGGTATGCGTATTATTATATCTACTGATACGGCATATTCATGCAGTTAGCACTTGTAGTATATATTAGCTATAATAATGTAAGAGGCTAAATAATGATATATCACAAAGTACAAAAATTGGGCGAGTCTTTTTTCTGTTACCAATGGGAAGGAAGTGGGAATAACTGCAATTCTATTTTATTGGCAGGAGTGTTACCAGGGGAGCACCCGCATATCCTGATTGATCCGGGGCATGTGGTAAACCAGGCTGGTGAAAAATGTTTTGATTCTCTAAACGAGGCAATGGAGAAAGAGGGCTTCAATATGAAGGATATTGGACTGGTGCTATGTACCCATAGTCACCCCGACCATTTTGAAGCAGTGGAAGCTGTAGTAGAAAAGAGCAGTGCCCCGATGGCCATCTCCCGTGAAGAGGATGAGTTCTATGCTGAGACGGGGAGTGCCTTTTATGATTTCTTTGGCTCCAGGGCGCCACAGCTCAAGCCTTCCTTTTACCTGGCTGAGGGCGATTTGAACGTTGAGTTAATGAACAATCTGAAGATTAGTGTTTTTCTTACACCGGGGCATACTCCTGGTTCTGTGTCTTTGTATCTGGAGAAAGATAAAATATTGATAAGTGGCGATGTGGTCTTTGCTGGTGGTGTTGGCAGGACTGATTTCCCTGGCGGAGATTCATCACTGTTGAGAAAGAGTATTGAAAGGTTGTCCCTGCTCGATGTTGAATATCTGGTGGCGGGACATTCCAGTGGAGATGGGGCTGTGCTTGCTGGCAGAGAGCAAGTGGCTAACAATTTCAAGATGGTCAGGATGTTTATTTAGCAATGGATATTAATGAAAGAATGAGGAATGCAATGGAGCATACGGAGCTGGTACGTCCTCCACGGCAGCACCTGGCTACCTTTGGTAATACTGTCATGAGCTATTACGTAGTTACAACGTTGACGGAGGGAGTTAGCGTGGTAAGAGATGGAAATGTGATTGCCGAGAGACCGAGGATTGTTACGCCATCTTACCTGATTAACCTGGAAGGATTCAGTAAGGAAGCTAGGAGCTATATTGCCAAAATGGCACAGGGACGTCCTGATGACCCTGGCATTTTCTATAAATATAAGAATGAAGCCAAGAAAATGAATATCGTCTCCGAGCCTATAAAGCAGGTGATTAGCAATCTTGATGCCCGTTTGGAGGAAGAAAACAATCCGCTAAGCGCTATCATCAAGGGGGTAGAGGAATTCTGGGATGTTTCACTGATAATGTTTATCTATCACCTGACCAGCAGTTCGGTGTCCAGCAATGTTGCCGAGTTTGGTAGCAGAGGGCTGCTTACGGTGGATAACAGCGGGGTGCCTGGAGAGGCTCGTAATTATATCGAGGAGTTGTTTGCGATTGTTGGACGTGATATTTCCAGGGCTAATATCCTGGTGTCTGAATTGAACAGGTGGGGACTTTTTAACGAGTACCAGGACAGGTTTTTTGCGCTTTTCCGCAGTAAATAAATCGGGAATTGTGATTCTGAGCTGTCGCTGTAATGTAAGTGGCTCGTAGCTGATAGTTCATTCTTTATGACTCATAGTTCCTCGTCACGCGCCGCCCAGATTGCCGCAGGATCTACGACCCTTCGCAATGACGAAATAGAAAGACAGGGAATGCATTCGCAGTAGCGAATACCCGGGTAGATTCCTGCTTTCGCAGG
>CAYPSP010000290.1:0-1737 GCA_964413335.1 uncultured Dehalococcoidales bacterium | reverse complement strand
TTTTGTATTGCACCACCGTAATGCCTTGCGGAGTTGTTACTGAAAATGCAATTGGTCACGATAGGGAATGAACTCTCTCGATTATACATACCTCCACCATAACCCACGGAGGAAGGGAAACCAGCAGTATTACCTTCGAATATACAATCGGTTATTGTTGGAGATGAATGTGAGTTATATATACCGCCACCAGACCCACTAGCCGAGTTGTTTGAGAAAATACAGTCGTTTATTGAGAGTGAGGAATGTGACAGGTTGATTCCCCCTCCTAAATATGCCTCACCATTTGTAATTGTAAAGCTGTCAAGCTTTGTGGTGGCTTCCACATTAGAGGCCTTAATAACTGAGTCGGCTTTTCCCCCATCAATGATGGTGACAGCGGCCCCGGCCCCAAGTACCTGCACTTTGTCTTTCATAGTAATGTTCTCTTGATAAGTACCGGAGGAGACATAAACCGTGCCTGGTATCGACACGGCAGTGATACCGCTCTGGATTTTGTTAAAGTGTGTTGAATCAGCATACCAGCCAGCAGGGGCATCATCATCTACCCAGACTACGCTCGGAGCTGCATTCACTTTCTTTTCTCCTGGTATTGCTACTGACGCTACGGAACACATGAATGTCAGTATTAACAGCAAATAGGTTAGCCTAGTAAACAACTTTGGTCTACTCATTTTAGAGTCTCCTTTAAAACTGAATTTAAATACTGGCTATGGTCACTATTATACTCTTGGACAAGCTTATATGTAAGAACCTTAGTACCGTTCCAAATTAATGGACAGAATGAAGGAATGAAGAGGTAATATAATTCTCTACCAACAACTTTGGAGCGGTACCGATTTTTTGATGTTATTGACAATCTCTTCGAACTGGTGACTATTGATATTTATTAGTTCCCCAGCCTTGAACCACTTTAATATTTTACATTTATTTATATCAAGGATTGCAATTCCTCTATTGTGTATAATTGACTGACGAAATAACCTTAAGTCACCCATTATATTCCATTTTATTTTATTCTTTTCGACTCTGTGTTCGTCGGCAAATTTCAACCTATAATACTCGTCCCAGTATTGATAAATAAGAACTAGACAAAGCGCCGCAATATCGTAATAATCTTTTCCGTCTTTTTTGATTCTTTCTTTCACTTCTCCTTGCGATTTCTTGTGAAGAGGATATGAATTTGGAAGATTAGGATTTCCTTTCCCATAGACAAGATTGCGCTTATCAAGTTCTTCTAGAGGAATCCTAGTCTTTATGCTTGTATCTTTTTGTACATTATTAATTTCTTCCAACCAGGAATCAAAGCCAATAGTACAATCTAAATAAAGCCCATATATATCATCAACTACCCGCATGAATTGGTCTTTAGCACTCATAATTTAACCTTAAATATATTAATTTTTCCATAGAACAGAACGACTCAATCTCTTGAACCACGCTCAAAATTGGCTTATGTAAATGTATCCTAAACTGAAATAACTATCTCACTCAACATATCGGATTCATTTTCTCGCCAATTTCCGGACCAGACTAATTCAAATCTCTTGCTTATCTTCTTAGAATTACTGCTGTACACTGCTATTTCGATTTGATATTTTCCTGGACCCAAATAGTCCTGTTGGACATAGTATCTTTTCAATAACTCGAAGAAAAACTTATTCTTCTTTTTTTCCTCCTTGCTTACATCTTTGTATGCCGATGCAGGTTCGTACTTGGGATGATGAATGCGACCGA
>CAYPSP010000289.1:0-1743 GCA_964413335.1 uncultured Dehalococcoidales bacterium | reverse complement strand
TCCAGCTTGCAAAGGAAATCAGGGAGGCTCAGAATCGAGGGCAGAAGCTTGGATTGAATGAAGACGAGATTGCGTTTTACGACGCACTCGAGGTCAATGATAGTGCGGTGAAAGTTTTAGGTGATGAGACACTGAAGACTATAGCAAAAGAGCTTGTGATAGCAGTACGCCGGAATGTGAAGACGGATTGGACAGTTCGTGAAAATGCCCGAGCACAGATACGGGTTATTGTTAAAAGAATTCTGCGTAAATATGGATATCCTCCTGACAAGCAGGAGAAGGCAACACAAACAGTTTTGGAGCAGGCAGGGACGCTTTGTGAAGAATGGGCAGTAAGCTAAGCGCAGTTCATGACTTAGGTCTCTACTATAGTTTGTAGCTTGTGGTTCATAGCTCCTCGCTACTACCGTGCCACCCAGATTGCCGCGGCTGTAAAACAGCCTCGCAATGACGATGGAGAAGCATTCGCAGAAGCGAATACCCTGGTAGATTCCTGCTTTCGCAGGAATGAAAAAAAGAGGAGCAGGAATGACAAAGGATGAACGATATAAAGGCAAGGTGCAATGGCTGAGATACATGGGTAACACTTATGAAATAATGCAGCTGGTACAGCATTTTACTGCTATACTAAAGATAATTTATGTGGCGACGAATTTCAGGTGTAATCTTCCTTGTTTTGGGAATACTTATTCTGGGGGCAGAGTTGTTTTCCATCATTGCCCTCGACTATTACCTGGTGTTTAATACTGCTTTTATTGTATTTCGCGTAGTGATAGCACTTGTCTTAATCTCACTTGGCATCAAACTGATCAGAGAGAATAATCAGGACACAACTGAGACAGATGAACTGGATGACACTGATGAAACGAATTACTGGCAATAAAGTGATATCGCTGCTGAATCGTCCTTATCGGAATAAAACTCTGCAAAGCAGGTAGATAGTAATGCTGCACAGAATAAACATACAGACAAAATCAAGGGTAGAGTTTCAGGACATCACCTCACAGGTGAGGAATGCCATCGCCAAAAGCTCCATCAAAAGCGGAATATGCCATGTAGTCACCCTCCATACCACATCAGCAATAACCGTCAATGAGAACGCCGACCCCGATGTCGTCAAAGACATAATTGATGCTCTGGACTCTGTTGTCCCCCAGCAGGCTCAATACCGTCACCGTGAAGGGAACTCTCCCGCCCATATCAAGGCAAGCATCATTGGCAGTTCTGCAACACTCATCGTCGAAGATGGCACACTGCTCCCTGGTACCTGGCAGGGCATCTTCTTCTGCGAGTTCGACGGCCCCAGAAATCGCACCATATTGGTCAGGATTATAGCTGACAGCCCATGACTTCGCGGCATTTTATTAGGGCCTGCATATTTCAAATATTATAAATATTAAAAAATATGCACGTCTATCGCTTTGAAGGTTAAAAAGACTTCCTTCCCTAATTTGAGCCCCATATCCTGGAAAGAACGTCTGGTGATTGCCGCAATACATGGTACCCCAATATCCACAGTAATCCTGACCACCACCCCTGTATTAGAAATATCCTCTATCGTACCTGGAAAAGAATTTCTGGCACTTGACTCAATGGCTTTCAGTGAAATAAGGATATCCTCTGGACGAATTGAGGCATGTACCTGCCCTTCCGCTGCAGTTACAGAAACAATTTTCAGCCCATCGATATTAATACAGGACATGTCATTATCTATGCTTGCATTGCCACAGAAGACATTACTCA
>CAYPSP010000288.1:1041-1760 GCA_964413335.1 uncultured Dehalococcoidales bacterium | reverse complement strand
AACTTATATAAAAGTTGCGGATCGGAGGTTGTAATATGTCGTCAGAACACATGAAAAACTTAAATGAAACAGCAGGGAAAAAACATGATATAACTAGATTGAAATTCAATTTAACTCTTTTGAAAAAATCGATTACAGCTATAATTCTTTCGTTTATTGTGATCATATGTCTATTCCCTATTTTCTGGGGTGTTTTGACCTCTCTCAAACCTAGTAATGAGATTTTTGTTTATCCACCTAAAATTGTAGGTTTCACTGTTACTTTTGAACATTACGATATGGTAATAAAAAGTGGCTTTTTCAGAGCTTTTATGGTTAGTGTTTTTAATTCTTGTCTTAGTATGCTTTTTTGTATTATTCTTTCTATTTTAGGCGGATATGGTTTTGACAGATACAATTTCCCCTTTAAAAAACTTGCATTTTTTATAATTATTGTAGGAATTCCTTTAGCAAATGGAAGCTCTGCTCTTATAGTTCCTAATTTTATTTTCCTTTCAAAGATTGGTTTGACAGATAAACGTTTAACCTTGTCTATACTTTACACAGCATATCAGTTGGCTATGTCAGTATGGATTATGAAAGGAATTTTTGAAACCATTCCAAAATCAATAGATGAATCTGCCAGAATTGAAGGCTGTACTGATTTGTATGTTCTTGTAAGAATACTTGTTCCTTTGACAAAACCAGCAATAGCTGCTGTAGCATTGCTCGTATTTATT
>CAYPSP010000288.1:0-1031 GCA_964413335.1 uncultured Dehalococcoidales bacterium | reverse complement strand
TCATGGCTTCTGTTATGGTAAACCGTCTGGTTTTACGACCAATTCAAACTGTTGTATATAATTTTATGGGTTTTTTTGGTCTCCAATGGGGACCTCTTGCAGCTTCGGCTACTCTTTCTCTTATCCCTATAGTAATATTGTTTCTTTTGCTTCGTGGTATGTTTGTCAGTGGATTGACCAGTGGCTCCACCAAATACTAATAAATATAATTAAGGAGATAGCCTAATGAATCGAAAATCACAAAATATTGTTTACTTATTTCCAGATCAGATGGGAGCATCATGGCTACCAATATATGGAAATAAAGATGTTATAGCTCCTGAGATAACTAAAATTTCAGAAAATTCTGTTGTTTTCTCTAATGCTTTTTCTTCTTGTCCTTTATGTACACCTTATCGAGGAACAGTGTTTACTGGTCGATATCCTATGCAAACAGGAATTGTTAGTAATAATTACCGAATTCCCAAATGTGAACTTAAACTTCCCGAGTTATTGAACGAGGCGGGTTATCTTACTTCATATATAGGGAAATGGCATCTTTCTGGTCTTGGAAAGGAGCCCGTTGGTGGTATGATTGGACCGGGGCATGGTCAGCGTTGGATCCCACATAACTATCGTGCTGGATTCCAGAGGTTTAAAGGCTGGGAAAGCGGCCATGTGGATCACTGGAAGGGAGTTGTTTGGGAAGATGATCCTGATAGACCAATTCAATTGAACGGTCATGAAACTGATGGATTAACAGAACTGATCGTTAAAGAAATCGATGAATTAGCTAATCAGGATAAACCATTTGCTCTTTTTCTGGCTTATCAAGCTCCTCATCCTCCTTGTTCTGCACCTGAAAAGATGCTTAAACTTTATCATGAGAAAGATAACCTTCATAACAGACCAAATATTCCCGTAGATAAGAATCTAATTTATGATGTGCCATTATGGAAACACTCCCCAGAAGTTAGAGAATTTGTTGAAAATTATTTTGGAGAAATAACAAATCTAGATGAATCCATAGGAAGAGTATATACATAGATTGT
>CAYPSP010000287.1:0-1761 GCA_964413335.1 uncultured Dehalococcoidales bacterium | reverse complement strand
TGATCGACGAGGGTGTCCTTGACTGCGCAACTGAGTACTTCTGGAGAGTCAGGACTCGATACTCCGATAGGCCTGAAACAATCCGAAGCTGGTGGTCTGACAAATGGAGCTTCACTATTGAATCCTGTGCCACTCTTGGCCTGGCCTCTCCTGATGACGGAGCAGGTAACGTGGCACTTGAAGGTATTGGCTTCACCTGGTCCGCTGTTGATGATGCTACCTATGACTTCACACTATCCGCTAATAGCGACCTTTCCAGCCCTATTGCCTCCGAATCTGGTATTGACGGTACAGCTTATGCCTTCGATGGCAAGCTGGACTACAGCACTACCTACTTCTGGAGCGTGGTAGCAATGGATGGCGGCAATGTTGTCGGTAGTAGCGATGTCAGCACATTCACTACTAGACCCGAACCAACAGAGCCTCCGGCTCTTCCTGAATACCCTGCTTACCCCGATTATCCGGAACCCGTTCCTCCAACTACTCCGGCCTGGGTATGGGCGGTTATCGCCATTGGCGCAGTTCTTGTTATAGTAATTATTGTTCTTATATTTAGAACTCGCAAGGTATAACCAACTTTCCTGAATTCCCAAAAGGGGCGGCTTAACAGCCGCCCCTTTTTTTACCCACTTTTCATTCTTGCTTCTTTTTTGTCATTCCTGCGAAAGCAGGAATCCAGTGACCCCCCTTGCCTTGCCCACACAAGCAGGTAGCAGAAATCTACCATGGTATTTCCTCCCCCGCTATTATCTTTGACCTTTAATCTTTTATGCTGTATAATCAATATGTAAATAATGCAGTTGTATAAAGATGTATTATGAATACAGTACGAATGAACATCACCCTTCCCGAAGAACTTGCCCAAAAACTAGACGAACTGGCAGGACACAAGAAGAAGAGCCAATTCATAGCTCAAGCATTAAAACAAAAAATTGAACAACTACAGAATGAACAGCTCCAATTACTACTGGAGGAAGGTTACAAATCAAGTAAACAGGAAAGCAGCAGAATAGCAAAGGAATTTGAAGCTATTGACCTGGAAGGTTGGGATGAATATTAAAAGAGGGGAGATTTACCTTGCCTGTCTTGATCCTGTAATAGGAAAGGAAATCGCAAAAACCCGCCCTGTGGTGGTCATCTCCAACAACAAGAACAATGAGTTTTCAGGAACTGTAAGCATTCTGCCATTAAACTCTAAACGCCTGGATAAAACTTTCCCTTTTGAAGTGTTCTTAGCTGAAGGCATGGCTAATCTTCCCAAAGACTCTAAAATAAAGGCGGATCAAATTCGTACCATAGACAAAGGCCGCTTGCTCCATCGCATTGGAAAAGTTAACAACGACGCTATAGCCAGTATTGATAAAGCGGTGAAGGTTCAATTGCAGTTATTATAGCTTTAAAAAATAATAATGAAAACGTTTGTTTCCGCTAAAAACAGCCATCTCTATTTACTTTTAGGTACCGTTTTCGTTTATAATATAAACGCACAATACAAGGAGGTTTGTTTTATGAAATTACTTAGTCGATTGATTATCGCCATGGCTATATGCCTTATGGCTATTCCATGTATAAGCAGCCCTGTCAGTGCTGCCAGTTTCAGAATTTATACAGGCGGCAGTATCGCCAGAGATGAAGGTTATATAGGCGACACTATAGAAATTGGCGGTTCCTGGGCGGAAAGCTCTGGTAATGACCTTTATATATATTTTGAGATAGATGAGAGCGAGGAGGACTGGCCTAACGAGGCATACGAAAACGAAG
>CAYPSP010000286.1:0-1767 GCA_964413335.1 uncultured Dehalococcoidales bacterium | reverse complement strand
GTATCCTGCATGTTAAAAATATCATCATTAACACATGTCATGGAACCATTGATGTCCGAACATTTGTCCAGTCGGGCATTTAAATGCTTGAGCATAGTGGCCGAAAGGTCAATAGCCGTCACATCGACACCCATTTGTGCAGCCGCAATCGCCTCAGTACCATGTCCGGCGCCTGCCACTAACAGCTTCTGACCGGGTTTCAAATGTTTTAACATCGTTGCCTTGCATTTCGGGATTCGCCCTAAGCTATAGATATTACCTGTGAATTCATATTGAAAACCGACCCACTTATACCCATCTTTCATGTTAACCCCTCTTTTGATTGGTGTCGTTTTGTTCATGTTGTTCTGTGATCGTACACTGGATGAGTAGAGATGATGCAGACATATAGGCATTAAGTCAATGCAATTGATAGGAGTTAGGGCAGAGTCAATGTCATCAACTTAAGCCATATGCGTAGGGGAGGGGTTTACCCCCTCCCCTACATTGAACCCTCTTAAGTTAATGGCATTGAGGGCAGAGTAACCCATTTTTATATTAGTTTGGTAAGCCCCCCGGAACTCCGGACAAAATATGATGCTGGAAAAACAATATTATTTATGTTATTTTTAAAAATTAACTTCATTTACCTCAATCTGAACTAAAGAGTTTATATGAATACGCAACTTACAAAGCAGGAAATAGAAGAAAGCAGCTTGCATTTTTTACTGGGAAATCCTGAAAATTTTTCTTTTCAGAGACAATTAATCAATGCAGCAACTCTTTTATCAACAATCATTAGTCTTATGGGGGTTATTGCAAGTTATGTGATAGACTTGCAGATGATACCGTTGATTCTTTCATTCGTTTCTGTTGGGGTATTTTTTACACTTTACGGGATCGGTAGATGGATGGGGTACTATGTCTGGGTGGTTTGGGCATATCTTGTTTGTAATTATATCATTTTATTCTTTTATTGGCTGCTTATTGACGAATACATGGGGATTTCCCTTCCCATAATTCTCGTATTGACATGCATTTTTCCGATTCTTTTGTCCGGATGGCAACTTTTCCTGGCATTTATTTTAAACTGTATTGCCATTATGGTTGTTTATCTATCTGTAATCATATTCCCCGGGGATGTTATAAATCAAGAGCCTTCGATTCAGTATCTGTTAGAAAGGTTTTTCAGCATTATCCTTTTAGGAGCAGGGCTTTCACTGCCGGCTTTACTCGTCAGCAGGAACTATCGTTTCCAGCAGGATAATATCAGAAAGCTGACTTTAAGAGATGGGTTGACGGGCTTGTATAACAGGCGATTTTTTAACCAGATTTTTCAGCGTGAAGTAAATAGAGCCAGAAGAGATAATAAGTATTTAAGTTTGCTGATGATAGATGTCGATGATTTTAAAAATTATAATGATAAATATGGCCATGAAAAAGGAGACGAGGCATTAATAAGCATAGGAAGACTATTAATGCGTCTTACCACACGTGGCAGTGATTATGTGTTCAGGCTGGCCGGAGAGGAATTTGCTGTTATTTTTTCAGGTCTGGATCCGGAGGCAGCCCGCGTATTTTCAGAAAAGATAAGGTCTGAAATTGAACGCTTAAGAATTGAACATATAGGTAAAGGCACAGGGCTTTTTATGAGTGCATCTTTGGGTTTGGCGGCTATTATTCCAACTGCGGACATGAATATGGACTGGTATTATCATAAGGCGGATCAGGGATTGTATAAAGCCAAGCAAAGTGGCAAGAATAGAATTGGAATTGTTTGAGAAGAAA
>CAYPSP010000285.1:0-1790 GCA_964413335.1 uncultured Dehalococcoidales bacterium | reverse complement strand
GTCATTTCCTGCGAAAGCAGGAGTCTACACTGGTATTCGCTTCTGCGAATGCATCCGGTCTCCAACCATAACGGTACTATAAACCACACATCTAAATTAAAGTGAACTTTCCGCTCTCAATCGAGCCTGATGGTAGATACCCGCTTTCACGGGTATGACATAGCGTTGTTGCTGGTCACCTACCTGTTTTTAATAGCTTTCACGGTTATGACATGGTTAAAATTGTCATTGCGAGAAGCCACAGGCGACGGAGCAATCTGGGTGGTGAGCGGAAACAGGCATGAAAGATTCGATAAAATTGTCAATAAAACAGCACAAATAAGGTCATTTATCTGTTGCATAATAATTAATCTGTGCTACACTCGAATAAGGGAAGTTATCTCTACTAAAAAGAGAATACGGGAGGTGTTTATTATGGCCAATGAGATAAAAGATTATCCGGTACAACTTTCCATCGATTACCCCAAAAGAGACCTCAACAAGCTCACCACTTTCTTCAGACTGTTCACTATAATCCCAATCGCCATTATCCTGGGATTGCTAAGCGGCAGTAGCTTCAGTTCGGGAATGACCACTGATTGGAACTGGGACTATGCTTATAGCGGAATTGTAATTTTGCCACTCGTGCTGATGATACTTTTTAGAAAAAAATATCCCAGATGGTGGTTTGACTGGAATTTAGCCATGACCAAATTCTGTGCACGAGTCTCGGCTTATCTTTTATTACTGAATGACGTATATCCATCAACAGATGAGGAGCAGTCAGTTCATATCAAAATCAACTATCCAAACGCAGAAAAGGACCTCGGCCGAGGAATGCCACTGATAAAATGGTTCCTGGCTATTCCGCATTACATAGTCCTGAGTTTCCTGGGAATTGCCGCCGTAATCTGCAGCATTATTGCCTGGTTTGCCATTCTGTTCACTGGACGCTACCCTGCAGGACTGTTTGATTTCGTGGTTGGGGTAGGCCGCTGGGGTTTGAGGGTAGAAGCCTATGCTCTATTGATGACCACTGACAAATATCCACCATTCAGCCTTAGTTAGCATCAAAGGTGGCATTTTTTAGAGCAGTGATTACCTGGCCTGGATAACAGAATAAATGTTTTGTCGCCCTGTAGGAAGTGTTATGTCATTCAGGCTATGATGAATTGTATCCACCGTGGACTCTGCCCCTACCTGGATTTGTTCCACCCTGACACCCCTGCTGCGGTAATAATCAACTATCAGTAAGGTTCTCTCGCCGAACAGCTTCAGTTTCTCCTCGACTTCCAGCAGAGAATCATCCCCCCGTGACGACCTGTCACCTCCTGAATTCAGCAGTATCCTTTGCTTTACCACCTCAGAACTGCACTCTAGACACACCACCATCTCCATCTCAACCAGCAAGTCCACAGCCTCAGCCTGACTCAGATGACGCGGCAAGCCGTTCATCACCAGCAAAACGTCCTTACCTTTGCCTTTCTTTTTTATAAAAGACGTCAAAATCTTCCCGGCAATATGAAATTCTTCCTTTTCCAGGAGCTTACCTGTTTCCAGAGAACGAAATATCACTGCTATATCTCTACGGGATAGAGCAATTGACGAAGGGTCCCCATTGACTATTTTCCTGAGTTGCTCACCGAAATCGAAATGAAGACATTTCTGACCCCATAGTCCTTTGCCTTCGCACATCCTGCCCAGTGGAGTTTTACCTGAGCCGGTAGGTCCAACCAGTAATATCGCTTTATATAAAGACGTCGAAGGCACAATTGATAATACTCCGTCAGCCAGTAAAAGTCGACTTTTGC
>CAYPSP010000284.1:0-1796 GCA_964413335.1 uncultured Dehalococcoidales bacterium | reverse complement strand
CGTGAAGTTCTTAACGAAGCTCACAAACAAATCCTTTCCAGAGCAGCTCTTGCCATGGAAAGCGAACTTGGCGAATACATATCCACCATAACCGATGGTAGATATAGTAGAGTTAAAATAAGTGATGTGGACTTATCTATTGAGACTTCCCCCCCTGAAAAAGAAGGCTGGGTGAGTGTGCTGGATCTGAGCAAGGCAACGCAGGACCAGTTCTATATCTGTGCCAGGTTTGCACTGGTGGACCTGGTTACAAAAGGAAAGTCTCCTCCTCTTCTGCTGGACGACCCTTTTGTTAACTTTCATCGCAAGAGGTTAGATAAAATGATATTATTACTTCAAGAGCTAGCTAAAGAAAAGCAAATCTTGCTATTTACCTGCAGCGATGCCTATGACAATTGCGGTAATGTAATCTCGCTTTAGTAGTTACTGTTTTCTTACCTCGCTGTAATTAAGTTAGCCCTTTAAGAAGAAATAAACATGGCAGCGAAAAGAAGTAAATTATTTTATGGCTGGGTAATAGTGGCACTGGGCTTCGCGGTAATGGCATCAGTTGGCTCCTGTGTCTTTTACTCTTTCGGCATCTTTCTCAAGCCAATGATAGCTGACATAGGAGCTTCCCGAGGAGCTACAACCATAGCCTATTCGATAATGATGGCGATACAGGGATTGCTAGCCCCTGTGGTCGCCTCAATTATAGGCAAATTCGGGACGAGAAAGCTAATGACCACAGGGTTGACACTAGCAGCGGCAGGACTCGCCTTGATGAGTACAGCTACCCAGACATGGCAACTATTCCTGTTTTTCGGTATGATGACAGGGACAGGTGTTGCCTTGGGCCATTTTCTTCCTTTATCAACAATGGCAACCTTCTGGTTTTCCCGAAAAAGAGCGATGGTCATAGGTATAATTATGGCTGGGGCAGGCGCTGGCACCTTTGTAATGGCCCCAGTAATCGCTCACCTGATTGCTTCCCTTGGATGGAGAACAACCTGGTTGGTATTGGCAGGAATAGTATTCACTATGGCAGCTATCCCTTCTGCTATCTTCGCCAGAACCAGACCGGAGGATATTGGCCTGGTTCCAGACGGGCTACAACCGTCCCTACCAAATTACGTCCCTGCTAAAATCGACAAGAAAACCCCTTTCATAATAGACGATTGGGACATAAAACCGGCATTGAAAACACCTGCCATTTGGATGATCACTATATTGAATAGCGCCAATGTTTTCTCCATGATGATGATGAACAATCACCAGGTGGCTCACCTCACAGACATGGGCTTTTCTCCGGTCATTGCAGCAAGCACCCTGGGAATACTGGGCGGAGTCAGCGCTATTGGCAGGTTATCAAGCGGTGCACTGGCCCAAAGGATAACTCCACGACATCTAATCGCTATCGCCTTCCTGCTGGAAGCCATAGGTTTGGTCATTTTCATAAATGCACAAACAACCGCTGCAATATATGCATACGTCATACTATTTGGCCTTGCAGCAGGCTCCATAGTAGTGCTGCATATAACTATGATAGGAAATTACTACGGAGCAAAGGCTTATGCTTTTCTCGCCTCAACCGTAATGGTTATCAACACAGTCATAGGAGCTGGCTCTCCAGTCTTCGGGGGGTACGTTTATGATGTTGCGCAAAGCTACTCTATACCTTTTTATACCTGTGTGGGAGCGTCCGTTATAGGCGGAATCTGTGCACTGCTGGCAAAACCTCCCAGGCTCTGGGCGCCTTCTAAGTAGAAGGCGATACATAAATACCCTGCCTGTAAACATCAACTTGTTGTCAGTAT
>CAYPSP010000283.1:0-1810 GCA_964413335.1 uncultured Dehalococcoidales bacterium | reverse complement strand
CCAGTTGACATCTTGCGATTGGTATGCCATAATCATATCAATAGTAGGCAAGAAGGTGTAAAGATGACTGAGTTTCGTTATACAGGATTTGGACGCAAGTTAAAAGAATGGAGAGAGGTGCTGAAGCCTCCAATGACCCAGCGGGATATGGCCAAAAAAGTCGGTGTGACTGACGGCTTTATCGCCCACATCGAGACCGGCAGGACAATGCCTGGCAAGGATACACTGCGCGCACTGGCAAGAACGCTGGGGGTATCCGAGACGGAGATGTTCAAAGAGGCTGGGTTTCTCAGTGAGGAAACACCCAACGACGAGGACATACTGGAAGACCCCGAACTGAGGCTCTTCTTCCGCGACGAATGGAAACAGTTGTCAGATGATGAAAAAGACTGGTTCAAAGGATTCGTCAGGATGGTGAAAGAGCGGCGAAAGGATAAGGCCAGCGGCTAGACACGGGCCATACATATATGTCCGGCAAAGCAATGGCAACGCGAACCAGGAAACTATTCGGCACCACTGACCCTGAAATCATCGCGGCAAGGGAAGGGCTGGAAGTAACCAGGATAGCTTTGCCCAGTCGATGGTGGGACATACTGCTCTGGAATTGCGTGGCTATCCGTGACGACATCTCACTCCCCTTTGTCCGCTGGTGTCTGGCACATTGTCTTGGCCACCACTTCATGCACCACGGCAATCAGCTCAAAATGAAGGATCAGAAGGTGCTGATACAAAAGCGATTATTGCAGGAGGCCGAGGCTGAGTCGTTCGCCGCATACCTGCTGGTGCCCGAAAGCGAACTGGATGAGTTGAAACAGTTCGAGGGTGAAAACCTCACCGCCTGGCAGGTGGCCGAACATTTCGTCATTCCCGCCGATATGGTCCCCTACCGCCTTGGCATCGGTGATAACCCTTATCTTAAATCCATTGGCTGGTAACCGGGGATTCTCTTCCTTCAGCCATCGTAAATTGACTCCCTGCTGAAAATAAACCCCGAACCCTTCTTTGTCTTGTTACTTTACTACCGGCAAACTGAACTCTCACCTTATTACAATCCCATACTCTTCCATAACCTTCTACCGACAGCTTGATATCCTGTATTTAAATTCCGCCGCCCTGTTATCCTCCTCTACCAGCAGGTGGTCAATTCTTCCGCTTGCTGCGCATAATCGCCTCTATCCTCTGCAACAGGGACGGATGGGAGTAATTAAGAAAAACATAGAAAGGGTGCGGTGTTAAATTCGTCAGGTTGACGGCTGACAGTTTCTTTAACGCATTTACCATGCTTTGTGGATTTGCAATGGTATTGGCAGCGAAGCGGTCGGCTTCGTACTCGTTTTTCCGTGAAAAGATGTTCATCACAATCGACAGCACCATCTCTATCGGCGTGTAAAGCAATCCGAAAAAGAGCAACCCTGCATAGACAGGCTGCTGTTCCATGTAAAATGCCTGGTACAAACCAGCGTTCGTCAGAAAGACGGACAGCAGGAAGAATATCACTCCCGTATGTAAAATACTGATTACGGTCCCCTGGAGAATATGCTTTTTCTTGTAATGTCCGACTTCATGCGCCAGGATGGCAACCATTTCCGAAACCTCGTGTTTCGCTATCAAGGTATCAAAGAAAACAATACGCTTATTGCGGCCAAAACCGGTGAAGAAAGCGTTGGATTTGCTGGACCTTTTCGAGCCGTCCATTACCATGACGTTCTTGATTGGAAAGTTTACCGAACTGGCATAGCTCATGATGGCGTCTTTGAGCTCTCCCTCCTCCATTGGAGTGAACTTATTGAACAGCGGCATGAGCAGGGTC
>CAYPSP010000282.1:0-1847 GCA_964413335.1 uncultured Dehalococcoidales bacterium | reverse complement strand
ACCTTGCTTTCTATAACTGCCAGATTAAGATTCTCCTCTCTCATCTATCATCTCTGTGAAAGCAGAAGTTCGCCTATAGTTATTGTATTTACAGCCCTTGGTATTTGCCTTCGCTGACATGTCAAATTGAGAGAAATGTCATTGTCTGTAGACTATTCTATTTCTCCTAACTCTCTAAATACCCACTGTCTTTTAATTTTTAACAATATCGGAAAAAGTATCACTCTTTTCATTTTGCGTTGGCTATTATACAAAGGTGAATATCTGGCGGGGATTATCTACCATAATAGCTCGTATTTGTTCTTGAGTCATGCCTTTGGCCAGCATAACAGGCACTACATTGCGCAGAATGTGGGCATACCCCCAGCCACCATAGCTACAACATTGCGTCTTGGTCCATATATCATGAGAGATTAAGAGCTGGTTCAGGTATCCTTCATTGATCAACTGCATCAATTCGTTGATTCTCTGAGTATCATTAGGCAGGTCCATGTTGATGGGATAATAACCTTCACGTCCAAAAAGGTCATACTCAATATAACAGCCGGTTTTCGCCAACTTTACAATCGCATTTATATCGCGGTAGGTACGCTCAACATGGTCAAAAACAGTACGTGACAGATCAGCGCCAACGTCCTGCAATATATCAACTATCTCCATTGGAGCCTGTGGGTTATGTCCAGGATGCACATGTAATGCCGCACCGGTTAGTTTCTGGGCACGCCCTGCAGCACGAAGTGACTTGCGTTCATTGGGAAACAACGGCCAGGAACAGCCAATCTCTCCAATCAATCCTGCTCGTATTCCTGTGGTGCCGACACCTTCTGTAATGTCCCGAATAATCTCTTCCACTATCTCGTCCTCGTTCATAATATCCATCTGAGGACCATGGGACACTGCCAGGTAGTAACCGGAACCCATTATTACGTGAAGTCCTGTTGCAAGCGAGATACGTGCCAGCGCTGCCGGGTCACGACCCAGTCCAACATTGCTTACCTCAACAATGGTATTCCCTCCCGCTAGCTTAAATCGCATTGCTTCATCAATCGCTACCTGTTCATCTCGCAACATCACCTCATCTGCATTCTGAGTAAAGTGATAACGCAACCACCATAATATATCCACAGATACGGGCTTATGCGCCATCTCCCTTTCGCTGGCGGCATCAGGTTCTATAAAGTAACATGACCCGTCGTCAATAAGGTGTTCATGCGGTAATGTCACTCCCAATTCATCCGGTGTAATCAACCCCAGAACAGTCTGTACCTTGCCAGTGCGTCCTGTCACTCTCATAGCAAAAACTTCATTACCTTTCCTTGTTCTTAAAAGATAATCCTAACCCTATCAGTTCTTCCTTCACCTATTCATATAGTTCCTGGTATTGCGGTACAGGCTCCATTTTTTCCTGGTCGTATAACTGTTTAAAGGTCTGACCCTCTGGTGCGTCCTTTAGCCTGTCCTCGTACTTTTCCAGCAGGTATTTTACAATCCGATTCGCTTTTGGTCGATCTATATATGCTGCCGCTTTACATACTTCACCCATCCAACGCGATTCCAGTGGTGAACCATAGTCAGCTGTACTACTCACCACAAATTTTCGTGTCCCCTCAGTAGAATGAGCACCGGCCACGGTCGACACAATATGACCAGCGGCTGATTCATACAAATACTGCTTTGTTCCTGGTCCCGCCGATGGATGGTCCCCTATTGAGCCATCAAGAATCAACTTCGTGTTCCGACTTAATCCCTGAATAGCGGTACCTGCAGCCCATAATTCCTTCCTGGTAACACGGCTCTTAATCATTGCCTCAGTCACCCCTACACGCGTACAATCTGTTTTCTGCACA
>CAYPSP010000281.1:0-1863 GCA_964413335.1 uncultured Dehalococcoidales bacterium | reverse complement strand
TTAGTTTAATATGAGGCATTATGATGGATAAAAAACAATTTTTTGATGAATGGCCGGAACGTTATGACCAGTGGTTTACAACACCAATTGGGGAACTGATAAAAGAAATAGAAGGCGGACTTATACATAAACTATTAGATCCTAGACCAAAAGAAAAAATACTTGATGCTGGCTGTGGCACTTGAATATTCACCCTTGATTTTATTACTAGAGAAGCTCAAGTTGTTGGACTTGATATTTCCCGTCAGATGCTCAAATATGCAATGAAGAAGGCTTCCTGTTATTCTTTTTTAGGGGTTCATGGTGATATGCTTTATCTACCATTTAAGGATAACTCCTTCGATAAGTCCGTATCTATCACAGCCCTTGAATTCATTGCAGATGCTAAAAGCGCCATAGACGAGTTGATTCGTGTCACGCGCCCTGGTGGATACATAGTGGTAGCTACCTTAAACAGCCTAAGTCCATGGGCCGCACGTCGCAAGGCAAAAACCCAAAAAGGGCAGGAGCACATATTGGAATACGCCTTTTTCAGGTCACCATATGAACTACTAAACTACAACCACTTAAAGGGAATAGCAAAAAGCGTAATCCACTTCCAAAAAAATGATTATCCTGAAGAGGCTATGAAAATCGAGCAACTAGGCCAATCTAAGAAATTAGATACCGGAGCGTTTGTAGCAGTTCGCTGGGAAAAGCCTCGTTTGGTCTAATACTACCTACTAAGATGCTGGTATTATCAGACCGCACAAAACGCTAAATTGTGACCTGCGTCTGTAACTGTTTTGCACTAACTGAATGAATGATACAATTACTAGAGGCAGGTCAAGAGAAAGGAGGCTATGAAATCAAAATGGCAGTAGTGATGATCAACATTATCCCGCTGGGAACGAATGACAGCTCGGTGAGCAAATATGTAGCCAAGGCGATTAAGGTACTGCAGCAGGAAAAGGTAACCTACGAGGCGACTTCTATGGGGACAACCCTGGAGGGCGAACTTGATGAGATTCTCCCGGTATGCAGAAAGATGCACGAGGCGGTATTCGACGATGATATGAAGAGGGTTGTCACCATCATAAGGATCGATGACCGTCGGGATAAACAGAGCACCATACGGGGAAAGATGCAAGCACTGGAGGAAGAACTAACTCAGTAAAAGCAAGCACCAAACAGGGAGGCTTCCTCGGTAATTGATCTGCTCCCCAAAAACTGGTCCAGACGAAGTGAGAATTTTTGATATTTTCATTGCATTTAACGGATCAGACTACACATATAATTAATATTATCTTGCACGAAGAGAGGTGATGTGCGGAAAGTAACTATCTGGCTAATTGTGCAGTCGCTGGAAGTGAACAAATAGCAGAATGTTGGATTACACTCCGCTGTATTGAGCCTAATGACATATATGCTATCATTACTCTGATATAAAAGACTGATGGTAGTTTACCGATTTTTACATCAATGTTGTGTCATTCTTAGATAAGGGAGGAAACATAGCAATGAAAAAAATGATTAACGATCCCTATCAAGTAGTAGAAGAGACGTTGGGTGGTATCCTTAAAGCCTATCCTTATCACCTGCGCGTGACAAAGGATAGCCCACGAGCACTAGTTCGAGCTGATGCCCCGGTAAAGGGGAAAGTGGGCATTTGTACTGGTGGTGGCTCAGGTCATATACCGGTCTTTCTCGGCTATGTTGGTCCGGGTCTGCTCGATGGCGTTTCCGTAGGCAATGTATTTTCTTCGCCTGGCGCTGAGGATATGCTTGCGGCAACCAGGGAAGTAAACGGTGGGGCTGGTGTCCTCTATATCTTTGGCAACTACAGCGGTGATGTTATGAATTTTGAGATGGCGGCAGACATGG
>CAYPSP010000280.1:0-1890 GCA_964413335.1 uncultured Dehalococcoidales bacterium | reverse complement strand
CCTCCTTAATATATGTAATGATTGTTTCTTTTCTAAAAACTATTCTATGTTCCTTCAAACAAATTCTTGAATCATTCCCAATTGTCATGCTATGCTGCTTTTTAAGATGAACAAAGATTTTATTTCGATATCACTCCTTAGTCCAGATGAACTCGAATTGCTTCTAAAAGAAGCTCAGGTCATGAAACAAAAACGCAACTTAACCTTGCTGCAAGGTAAAACAATAGCTTTACTTTTCGAGAAGCCTTCCCTTAGAACCAGGCTCAGCTTCGAAATGGCCATGAAGCAGCTTGGCGGGCAAGCATTGTATTTGTCTCCGCAGGAAGTAGGAATGGGTAAGAGAGAGCCAATACCTGATGTAGCTCGGGTGCTTAGTCGTTATGTTGATGGAATTGCAGCTCGCACCTTACTGCATAGCACCCTGTTGACGCTGGCTGAATACTCATCTGTTCCTGTAATAAACGCTCTTACTGACTGGGAACATCCCTGTCAGTCATTGGCAGACTTATTGACAATACAGGAGAAAAAAGGCAAGCTCAGTGGTTTAAGTCTAGCCTACATTGGTGACGGTAACAATGTGTCTAATAGTTTAATACTTGCATGTTCCCTCGCTGGCATGAACTTCCGCATCGCCTCTCCACCAGGTTATAAGATTAACGAAGAAATATTGACACAATCCCAGAAATTTGCCGCTGTAAACGGAAGTAAAATTACTCTGACGGAGGAGCCTGTTCAAGCAGTTCAAGATGCCGATATAGTCTATTCCGACGTATGGGTAAGTATGGGACAGGAAAGTGAGACCGAAAAACGACGTATAGCGTTTTCCAGATACCAGGTAAATGAAGACCTCCTTTCTTTTGCCAATAAAAACGCTTTATTTATGCACCCACTCCCTGCTCATCATGGGGAGGAAATCTCTGTAGATATGCTAGAAAGCCCCCACTCAGTAGTCTTTGACCAGGCAGAGAACAGACTCTATGCCCAAAAGGCAGTGCTCGTCAGGCTACTACTGCCAGACAATTCGGAGGTAGTATCTATATGACAACCCCGATAATAACCATTGTAGGAAGAACAAACGTCGGCAAATCGACATTACTCAACAGGTTAGCCGGTAAACGCCAGGCTGTAGTTGTCGACTCGGAGCGTATTACCCGTGACCGTGTCCTGGCATCTATCTCCTGGCAAGAGCAGGAGCTTACTTTAGTAGATACGGGAGGATGGCAAACTAAACCAGAATCGACGCTCGAGGACAAAGTACAGCTACAGGTAGAATTAGGTATAACTCAGGCAGATGCTATTATATTTGTAGTAGATGCCAAAACTGGATTAATCGCCTCTGACGAAGAGGTAGCAGAAGTGCTCCGCAGCAGTAACAAGCCTATAGTATTGGCAGTTAATAAAGTAGACTCAACAAACCAACCAGACCAGACAGCAGATTTTTTACGTCTAGGTATTGGCATTCCTATTGCTATCAGTGCCTACCATAACTTGGGAATAGACGACCTCATGGAATCTGTAACAGCTCTTCTTCCAACTACTACTGGCAACCCTCCCCCACAAGCAGATGTCAAACTGTCTATAGTAGGGCGTCCCAATGTTGGTAAATCAACATTATTAAACACTCTCCTTGGTACAGAGAGAGCTATCGTACATGATGCTCCAGGAACTACAAGGGATGCTATCGACGTAATAATAAACTGGAATAATAAAAAAATTTCGTTAATTGACACAGCCGGGATTAAACGGCACAGCAAAATTAGCAGCGGAATTGAATTCTATAGCTTGATTCGTACTGTCCAGGCAATCAACCGGGGAGATATTGCTATGCTGTTAATTGACGCTACCGAGTTTATCACTGTTAATGATATGCATATAGCTAATTACATCACA
>CAYPSP010000279.1:0-1898 GCA_964413335.1 uncultured Dehalococcoidales bacterium | reverse complement strand
TTAATTTTTTTCTACTTCATTTAAACTTGCTTCACGACAGTTTCTTTTCAAGAATGCATAATTCATCAATCTCTATCTGAAAATACAGCACACCCGGCATTTTGATTCAGAGATACGGAATCTCTTCATTGGTTCAGCATTCATTGGCTCAATATCCTACTCACTCACCAGCCAATTCCCTTGTTCAGCTAGTTTGACATCCGTATCATCAGGGCATTTTATATAAAGCTTAGAAGCCCTACCCATTTCAGAGCAAGATATAATAAGGCTACTACACCAACTAAGAATAGCAAACCTATAATGAGTCCAAGAAAAGACAATATATTGGGAAGAAATTACCGCAATAATATTAATTATTTCTTGGTTCATTCACTGTTCGTATTGTCTTAGTTTAATAATTGTATCTTTCAGATGACAATATATACATCAAGAATAACGGTATATGCATTATGGTCTAGTTTACGGTATGGACATAGCCAACCGAAAACCAAAATAACCGTAACCACCGTCAGGACTGCCGCCATTTCGATGGGCTGATCGACAAAAACTGTTATTGTTGTACCAACTGCCGCCACGTTTAACGTGGCAGTACTGAGGAATTGATCCAGTTGGATTTGCTGCACTTGACTCTGCATAGTAATAATAATCATACCAATCCCAACACCACTCCCATACATTTCCACTCATGTCATAGATTTCCAAGGCATTCGCCTGCTTCAATCCTACTGTATGTGTTTTGCCCTCTGAATTATCATCATACCACCCAACTTCTGACAAACTATTACTCCCAGAGTACACTTTATAATTATCCAAGCCTCCACCTCTCGCTGCATATTCCCATTCAGCTTCAGTAGGTAATCGAAATCCATTCTTACTGAAATCACAAGTTATATTTGTTCCATTTATTGTATAAGCTGGTTCTCTTCCAACAAATCTGCTTAATTCATTGCAAAATTCTACTACATCAAACCAATTTACACTCTCTACAGGCAATTTTCCTGATCCTTTAAAGAACGATGGGTTGCTTCCCCACACTGCTTCCCACTGCTGTTGAGTCACCTCATAAGTTCCTATCATATATGGTTTCGTGATTTTCACTATATGTCGTGGCCTTTCATCTAATTCACTATTCGTTTCTCTATTTGGTGATCCCATCATGAATGTGCCTGAATTCACCGTCCGCATCTCCAGCGTTACTCCACCGGAATCAGGAATAGTAAAAATTACCCCAGCTATCCACTTTGCATACAAAGTTATATCTTCTTCAATATTTGTTGAAAAATCCCAAACTACTGTCAGTCCCTTATCGGAATACCATCCGTCAAAAGTATAACCTTCTTTTTTAGGTGATTCAGGTTGAGATGCTGGAATCCTTTCTTTAATGATTTGTTCAGCTACTGTTGAGCCACTATTACTATCAAAAGTTATAATGCATTCAATCTGCTTATTTGTAATTACGGAAGATTCAACATCAACTATATTATCATTTGAAAAATTCTTAGTAGCACAACCGGTAATTATAATTGTAAACAGACTCAATCCTGAAATAACAAAAACTAAAATTTGCTTTTTATACGAATTCATAATTCCCCCATTAATAATTCACCAAACAAAGCACTGCCAAGCTGACTTTTCCTTGAGTATCGTTCTCCATCTTTTTCTTTCCACGATTTCGCTTAGCCCACTTTGATAAAGTATAAATACCCAGTAAAATTGCAATAAACAACATCCACAGTTCAAAGTCCATATAATATCCTTTTTATAAAAGCTGATACCACAAACACAATATTGCTATTTTAATACCACCGGTTAGGCAATATTATTAACTAAAATTCCCTATATTTTACAGAATATGATATTAATAAGTATTATGTATTTCGAAATACAAATATAAATGA
>CAYPSP010000278.1:0-1918 GCA_964413335.1 uncultured Dehalococcoidales bacterium | reverse complement strand
GGCTTCGTTGGACTCGGATCGGTGGGAGATAATCGATGCTTCTCTCCACCGAAAAGAAATTGCTTGTATTATCTGGAATAAAATCGTCGACTTGCTGAAAGAAAGCAATTATTCGCTGAAATGAATAAAGGCCGGGTGGCAGTGGCCTTGAGCGGAGGCATGGATTCTTCTGTAGCCGCTTACTTGTTAATAAAGAGTGGTTATCAGATTGAGGGAGTGCATGCGTTGCTCCATGATTCAGCTAAGTCTCGATACCAGGCATGTATAGCCAATAATATCTGTACCGTTCTGAATGTTCCTTTTCGTCAGGTAGATTTGCGAGAGGAGTTTAAGCGGTATGTAATTGATTATTTTTATCAGGAATATCGAAGAGGACGAACTCCCAATCCATGCTTGGCATGTAATCGATATATCAAGTTTGGTTTTTTACTGGAGGAAATTCTCTCTTCCGGGATAGAATATATAGCTACTGGACACTA
The DNA here is from genome assembly GCA_964413335.1 of uncultured Dehalococcoidales bacterium. GTDB lineage: Bacteria > Chloroflexota > Dehalococcoidia > GIF9 > AB-539-J10 > JAUUZT01. The sequence continues at coordinate 1,439 of CAYPSP010000278.1, read as the reverse complement.
TGCTAGGAGCGAGTTGAATGGTGGTAGTTATCGGTTACTTAAAGCGAAAGATCGAAGAAAGGATCAATCCTATTTCCTCTATACGTTAAATCAAGAGAAACTTAGACATATACTTTTCCCCATAGGGGGTTATAGCAGAACTGAAGTTCAACAAATAGCGGAAAGAGAAAAATTGCCCGTATTGTCTGAATCAAGTCAGGATATTTGTTTTATTTCCTCTAGGAGTAAATGCCATATTTTTCTTAAGGAACATATGGCATTTGAACCTGGGGATATGGTGGATACCAGTGGCAAATTGTTGGGTCGCCACCAGGGGATAGCTCTTTATACTATTGGACAAAGACATGGGTTGGGTTTATTCTTTCATGAGCCTCTGTATGTAATTAGGATAGATTCTGAGGAAAACAAACTCTACCTTGGTGATGAGGCAGAGCTCTACAGTTACGGGCTTATCGCTGAGGAATTAAGCTGGATATTAAAACCGCCTGACAGTCCAGTTGAGCTTGCTTCCAAGATGCGTTATAGGTCGCCAGAAGTAAAGTCTACGCTATGCTTGCTGGCAGAATTTGCCAGTGTTAGATTTCAGTCGGCTCAACGTGCGGTAACTCCAGGACAGGCTGTTGTTTTTTATCATGAGGAAGAAGTATTAGGTGGTGGAATAATTAAAAAAGCCGGCTAGAGAATAATAATGATAAAAAGAGGAAAGATATTTCGGTTGCCGAATGCTGACAGGGAGAACAGACTTAGACTAAAGGAATATAAGTTAATTGCTGGCATCGATGAAGCTGGGCGAGGTTCTCTTGCTGGTCCAGTTGTAGCAGGAGCAGTAATATTACCTGCATATAATCTTCCATGGTTGCAGCATGTTCGTGATAGCAAGGAAATTAGTCCCAGAAAACGTGAATTTCTATTTGCCATAATTGCTAAAGAGGTTCTAGGAGTGGGAGTAGGTGTTGTCTCGCCTAGGATAATTGACTCAATTAATATTCTTCAAGCAACTTACCTTGCCATGGATCGAGCTATAAGAAACTTGCCTATTTTGCCTGATTACCTCCTTATTGATGGCTTTAATTTGCCACATTGCAGATTCTTTCAGGAGGGTATCATTAAGGGTGATAAATTATCTCTTTCTATTGCTTGTGCATCAATTGTGGCTAAAGTAAGCAGAGATCACATTATGGATAGACTTGACAAGGTTTATCCTGGTTATGGATTTGCTAAACATAAGGGATATGGTACAAAGGAACATATCTTCAATTTACAGAAATTAGGACCTTCGATGATTCACCGTCGGTCATTTGCTCCTGTGAGACACTTTGATGATAGTTCGGTTTGAGTAATATTAGATGAGGATAAATCGGCAAGAACTTGGTAGGTTGGGAGAGCACTTAGCTCGGGATACTCTTAAGAGGAAAGGATATCGTATTCTAGAGACTAAT
>CAYPSP010000277.1:0-1925 GCA_964413335.1 uncultured Dehalococcoidales bacterium | reverse complement strand
TTTGTTCTAAACATTTCATTCATACCATTTAAGCCTTCTTCTTCAGTAATGTCGCCTGTAACTTTTGCAATTACACCAACCATTATAATATTAGAACCTTTTGGATGACCTAATTTTATAGCCATTTCTGAACTAGGTACACCAATAACAGTTACGTCATCTCTAACACTAGTATCACAATTAACAAGTCCGCTATCTACAACTACGGTTCCTCCTGGAGCAACGATAGAAATAAATTTTTGAAAAGATGGATTATTCATAGCTAAAAGAATATCTGGTTCTTCTTGAGAAGGATTATAAACCATACCCTCTCCAAATTTTACCGTACAATTTGCAGTACCGCCTCTCATAGCAGCTCCATATTGTGGAATCCATGTAGCATTTAATTTTTTTGATACAGCAATTTGAGAAATAACAAGACCTGATGTAAGAATTCCTTGTCCACCTAACCCAGCAAATACTATTTCTTTCATATTAAATATCCTCCCTTTTTTTAAGTTCTCCTAAAGGATAATAATCAATTATCTCTGTATTAACCCTTTCAATTGCCTCCATAGGTGTCATTCTCCAGTTTGTTGGACATGGTGATAAAACCTCTACAAGGGAATATCCTTCGTTATTTAACTGTGCTTTAAAGGCATTCATAATATAACCTTTTAATTTATTAACATATGCTGGAGTAGTAACTGCACCTCTTGCCACATATGCTACATTTGGAAATGAATTAGCTACCATTTCAGGAAATTTAATAGGCATTCCTGTTGCTGCACAATCTCTACCAAGTGGTGAAGTAGTAGTTTTTTGACCTGGCATTGTAGTAGCACTCATCTGCCCACCAGTCATTCCGTAATTTGTATTATTAACTGTAATTACAGTAATATTTTCATTTCTATAAGCTGCACTAACACTTTCTCCAATTCCGATACTATAAGCATCTCCATCACCTTGATAAGTAATTACAAGGGCATCTGGATTAACTCTTTTAAATCCTGTTGAAACTGCTGAAGCTCTACCATGAAGACTATCAAATCTATCAACTTCTACAGATGGTGTCATTAATGAATAACATCCTACACCAACATTTAATATACAATTTTTTTCGTATTTTAATTCTTCGATACATTCAGCAATAAGTCTTACAACTACACCATGACCACAACCTGGACAAAATGATATTTGTTTACCTAAAATTTCAGGTATTTTTTTTGCTTTCGCCATATTAATACACCTCCTTCATTTCACCATTGCTAATTTTTACGAAATCCGCTTTAATTTTTTTCATAGCAGGAACACCATAAGCATAAGTCAATGCATAAACAGGTTTTGAATCTTCCTTAAGTCTCTTTAAAGTTAATGCAACATCATCTACCATTTGTCCAGTAGCATTCTCTTCAACAGTTATATAACCTTTTACCTTAGGATTAACATTAGTAAATGCTTTTTCTGGGAATGGCCACAATGTAATAGGTCTAATAAATCCTACTTTATGTCCTTCAGCGCGAAGTTGCTCAACAGCACCCATAGTAGATCTTCCAGCAAGTCCGTAAGCAACGAATACATAATCTGCATCTTCTAGATAATCTGATTTCCAAAGTTGTTCATTTTCTCTTATTTTTGCATATCTTTCTTTCATTTCTACTGCTTCTTCTAATCTATTTCTAGTAAGAGGAGAAATACGCTCATGACTGTAAGTTCCATCAATACATCCGAATCTTCTCTCTACTGTTTTTAATTCTGGCATTCCACATGGTTCCATCATTTGGCCAAGGGCTGCTTCTGTATGTAGAATAGCTCCCATACCATATTTATCACCAAGATCAAATGCGCGTCCAATAAGTTCAACTGCTTCTGGAATACTATATGGTGATAAAACAAAGCATCTATAATCTCCACTTCCGCCACCTCTAGTATCTCTATGATAATCA
>CAYPSP010000276.1:0-1929 GCA_964413335.1 uncultured Dehalococcoidales bacterium | reverse complement strand
GACCCCTTCCCCACCATAACGACTCGTGCTATTTTTGGCATATATAGATTATATGGCTTCGCAGAAGTGATATCCATGAAAATATATGTTAGTCCCGATTATCTTTGTGCTGAAAATATATATAGCGGTTTAATGATATGATATACGATATAGAAATATTAACCCATTCTCTATCTCCGAGTCAATTAGGGATGGATGTGGATTACATCTTTGCAAATGTTCTTCTGTATACATAAATGGAAAATGTAGTTACAAATGTAAGAAGTACAGAAAGTGCATCTGCCTGTGGAAGATTATAACTTACATCGGAAACCTGTGTATAGATAGTAAGAGGCAAAATATTTACACTTACTCCGGTAAGTGCAAGTGCTGTACCAAATGCTCCCATAGATACTGCAAAAAGAAGTACCGACCCTGCAAGTATTGATGGCCAAAGTACCGGAATAACTACACGTTTTACGATAGTTATAGTCCCTGCCCCCAGGCTTTCCGCTGCTTCAATCAATGACCAATCTAAATTACCCCAAGCAGATATCATTATAATTATCATTCTTGGTATTTGGAAATATAGATAAGCAACTGTCAGTCCCTTCCATGTATAAAGGTAGGATGAGAATTCTAATGGTTCGATACCAAATATTTTTTGTAAAATAAGTGTTAATGTCCCACTACTTCCCAATGTTATCATAAAAGAATATGCAATAATAAGACCAGAAAATGTAAGGGGAAGTGATGTAATTGTATATAACCACTCCCATATCGTTCCCTTAGATTTTGATATATAAAAGGATATAATAGTCCCAAAAATAACCCCCAATAAAGATGTAGCAATAGAAAGACTAAGGCTATTTTTTAATGCTTCCATATATGATTTCTGGAAAATGTTTTTATAGTTTATTAAACTTAATTTTCCAAAGGAATCATAAAAACTTTCTTTAATAACAGATAAAAAGGGTATAAACAAAAAAAACATTAAAAGAATAAATAGAGGGGCAAGGAGAAGAATCTCCCTGCCCTTTTCTTTTTTAAACAACTTTATCTTCCTAAAACTTTTTGTTCCCATTCTTTTTTAAGTCCTTCAAGTGTATTTTTAGCTTCTGTCCAATTAACATTATTTGCTGCTTCATAATCTTTCAAAGAAACAAATTTGGAAGCTATTTCTTCTGGAAGTTTTACTCCTTGCACTGATGGTCTTACAAAACCTTCTGCAAATATAGATTGTCCTTTATCTGAAAGTAAGAAAGAAAGCCAGAGTTTTGCAGCATTAGGATGTGGACAGCCATTTATCATGCTTTCTAAATAAGGAACTGTTACTGAACCATCCTGTGGGATAACGATAGTTGAATCTGCACCCCCTATATATTTTGCTTTATATGCATTGAAATCATATGTGATCCATATAGGAATTTCTCCCTTTAAGAATTTAGAATATGCAACAATAGTTCCATAACCTTTTATATTCCCCTTTTCCTGGATTTCTGCTAAAAGTTCTATTCCGGGAGAATAATTTGTTTCATCTCCGCCGTTGGCATAGGCTGCTGCAAGCACAACCGCATGGCCAAGTCCTGTTGTTCTCGGATCAAGATAGTATACTGAATTTTTATAATCACCATTCACAAGATCGCTCCAACTGTGAGGTATATTCTTTACTAACTTGTTGTTTATTGCAAATGCAACTGTGCCTTGGTGAACTGCAAACCAATGTCCTTCTGAACCTTTTAAGCCATCTGGTATTTTATCGAAATTGTTAGGTTTAAATCCCTGTGTAACTCCTTTAGATTTTGCTATTGCTCCATATACAATACTGTAATATGCAGTATCTGCCTGTGGATTACCGGCCTCTTTTTCAAGCCTTGCAACTGTCGCACCACTTCCCAAGTCATTATAAACTACAAACATTCCTGGGTATCTTTCCTGAAATGCCTTAAA
>CAYPSP010000275.1:0-1933 GCA_964413335.1 uncultured Dehalococcoidales bacterium | reverse complement strand
CTCTGCGTTCTTCATCCTCGTCAGGCTTCTCCAGGAGAAGCTGTCCGAAGCCGAGGATCGGAGTCAGCATGTTGTTCAGGTCATGGGCCACACCCCCAGCCAGTTGGCCAATGGACTCCAGTCTCTGGCTCTGGCCGAGTTGTTGCTCCAGCTGTGCCTTTTCCTCCTCCGCCTTCTTCCGCTCGGTGATATCGCTAATAACATTAAGGACTAATTTCCGTCCAGCAACTTCTATTATTCGTGAATGCATTTCTACTGGAATTACAGTCCCGTTTTTATGATAGATTTCAGTCTCGAATTCAATATGGCCCTTACCCTGTATCTCTTTAATCCGTTGCTGAAAAAATTGGGCGTACTTTGGGGTAAGTAATTGAAAAGTGGTCCTTTCCAGGAATTCTTCTTTGCTGTAGCCACGAGCCAGACACGCCGTTTCGTTAACGTACACTATGTTTCCATCAAGGTCGCTCACGGTAATTGAATCAGTGGCATTATCCAGCATCTCAGCCCTGAATTCCAGCTCTGTATCTGCTTTTTTATGCTTCTCCGCCATCTCTAAGTTGTACAGGGCAGAGGCGATGTCTGATGCCACCTCATGAAATAAGCGCAGTTCTTCTACGTCAGTTGCCACTGCAACAGGGACGGATACAGATAAGAGTCCATAGACCTTATCCCCATATTCCAAGCGTATCGTAACTGCTCCCCTGCTGGAATAGAAGACTGACAGGGGACAGTCAGTGCAGGTTGAGGAAGGGTCTTCAATTACCACAACCCCTGATTGCATCATTGCCTGTTGCACGCAAGTGGTCAATTCACCACGCTTTAGGAGCTCAATCATGGGCAAGAATCCCTCGCCTATGCCGGACTCGGCATGTGCGATAAGCTTTCCTGATTCATCCAGCAGGGCAATCCAGGCATTATGATAGCCACGGTTTTCAATTAGGTTATCGCAGATACCCTGCAACAGCTTGCCCTGGTCTTTCTTCTTGGTAATGAGCTGGTTGATATTGCGTATGGTGCGAAGCACAAGGTTCAGATGTTCTATTCTCTCTTCCGCCTTTTTCCTCCCATGTTCTGATTTCTCCAGCCTGGTAACTTGTTTGCGGAGCTGCTGTAACTCTTTTATAAGCTCCTCTTTGGTCTTTGTTTCATCCTTCATTTTCAAGACCTCTCGTTAAAAACACGCTTTGATTTTGACTTGTTCAGGGTAATTTACATCATGCTATCATTTCTTAATTTTCGTGTAAAATTTATACCCACTTTCTACTGTTGTCAATTATTGGAAATGGCAAGTGTGAAAATGACAGCTTATGCTTCTATTTCGCCAATATTGTTATAGATATTCCAGTGGTTTAAGGTAGCCCAATACCTGAATTGGGCTCGTGGTGTGAAGAAAGGCAGATTCCTGCTTTCGCAGGAATGACAGGGTTAATAATCGTCATTGCGAGCGTAGCGCGGCAATCCGGGTGGCGGTTCAGGACGGGTACGAATTACCTCCAGACCCTCCATCTTCCCGGATTGCTTCGTCACCTTTCGGCTTCTCGCAATGACAAAGGGAAAGTGTCATTCTGAACGCAGTGAAGAATCTCTCCGTTTTTAACCATACCAGGAGATCCTTCGGTCGCTTACGCTCTCTCAAGGATGACAAAAGGAGAGTTGTCATTCCTTCATACCACCAAGCACCTTGTTCACCACCCAGCGTAATCTGCTCATATCAAAAGGCTTGGTCACATACTGTGCTCCTGTTTTCAGTATGAAATCACGGGTATCTGCCCCCATGACATCTCCGGTGATAAACACCATCCTCTTAACAAGAGACTCATCCATTTCCCCAACTTTCCTGTAGAACTCAGGGCCGCTTATCCCTGGCATCTTGATATCAGACAAAATAACATCATAACTGCCCTCGCCAAGCATCTCCAGTGCCTGCTCACCA
>CAYPSP010000274.1:0-1935 GCA_964413335.1 uncultured Dehalococcoidales bacterium | reverse complement strand
GGACTACCTCACTTTCAACTGAACCCTCTTTGTTTAAACGCTGCCGCATTCTCCGCCATCTTCTTCAGGAGATCAAGCGCAAGCTGACTTTCGCTCTCTGTAAATCCAGTGCCAAGAACCTCAGTCCATCGTTTTAAAGTTCTTTCCAGTTTGGGAACAACATCCTTGCCTTTGGTTGTCAGAGAAAGTCGGTAAAACCGTTTATCCTGGGAATCATGCTCTTTGGTTACATATCCCAACTCCACCAGCTCCTTAATCGCTCTCGCTGTAGTGGTTTTGTCCATGCTTAGCGCCTCGCTTAATTCATCCTGGCTCAATCCATCATGCCGATAAAGAGCATAGATAAACTGTAGATACCCACCCTTAATATCAAACTCGACAAACTTCTTGTCGATGAAGCTACGACCGTACCTGTGGATAATAGAGACCCATTTGCCTAATGCTTCATTCATTGTGCATCACTCCCTTCAAGTCGAATTTGCTGCCTCTGGAACTCCCGCATCTGCGGAATAACCATAACAATCGTTACTACAAGAGACAATGTATCGGCAATTGGGAATGATAGCCATATCCCATTAATCCCGAAGAAACGTGGCAGAATGAATATCAATGGTATGAGAAAGAGTATCTGCCTGGATGTAGCAAGAATGAATGTCTGAACTGGTTTTCCAATTGCCTGAAATATGGTTGAGCCAACGATATGAAATCCCACCAACCAAAAAGCTAAAAAGACTACCTTCATCGCGTTGGTGCCCTGATATACAAAAGTAGCATCCGTGGAAAATATACGCATAATCGGCCCGGGGAAAAATAACAGGACCAGGAAAGTAGCTACAGAAAACGATGTTGCAATAATAGCGGACCGACGTATTACCTCTATTCCCCTGTCATAACGCCTTGCTCCGTAGCTGAAGCCAAGAATCGGCTGGAGCCCATGAGCAATGCCCAGACACGGCATTACGGCAAACATCAACACCCTGTGTATCACACCAAAAACTGCTATAGAGATGCCTCCACCATAGGAACCAAGCATCCTGTTAATAATGACAGCGATAAAACTCATTGCTGCAGTTCTTACAAATGCAGCAAATCCTATGGCCACAATTTGCCTGACCACAGCCCACTCCAGAATAAAATTTTTCACTCTAATTCGAAGGGAGCTTTTTCCAGAAAAGAAATAACGCAGAATGTATACCGTCGTCGTAGCCTGTGCAATAACTGTTGCAATTGCTGCACCCCGGACGCCCATGCCAAGAACAAAGATAAAAATTGGGTCAAGCGCAATGTTTAACAGAGCGCCTATGAACATGCTTACCATCGCAACACGGGCGTTACCTTCTGACCTGATAATACCATTGGATGACATAGAGAATTCGTGGAACACAACACTTAAAAGAATTACATCCATATACTGTTTGGCATAGGGGAAAACATCATCCGTAGCTCCAAAAAGATGTAGAAAGAAGGTGCTTTTTGCTAATCCCACAACTGTTAAAGTTCCCCCGAGAACAAGAATTAGAAAAATGGCGTTACCCAGTGCGCGTTCTGCTCGCTTCATATCGCCGGCACCCAGGCTTCTGGAGATGAGGGATGATGTTCCTATTCCGATCATCTGCCCTATCGCCATCGTGAACATCTGAACAGGGAAAACTATGGAAACGCCAGCAAGGGCTAGAGCACCTACTCCACGGCCAACGAAAATCATATCTACCACGTTGTATAGAGTCATGACAAACATGCCTGCCATTGCTGGAAGAGAGAGTTTCCAAAGCAGTGTTTTTATAGATTCATTAGCTAGAGCTAGACTGTGATTCTGCATAAGTTACTCAAATTTATTAATCAGTTGTATATACAACTGATGATATCAGGGTATAGTTGTAAATACAACTATCTGTGCTGGCTGACCACATAGGTAACACTGGACTACGGATTTTA
>CAYPSP010000273.1:0-1942 GCA_964413335.1 uncultured Dehalococcoidales bacterium | reverse complement strand
AACTCCTCCCCCTGTTTTTAACTAATCTCTACTAAACAAATCCCGGGTATATACTTTATCCACAATATCTTTAATTTCATCAGACAACCTGTTCGCAACAATAACATCAGAGATTTTCTTAAACTCGTCAAAATCTTCAATAACTCTTGAGTGGTAGAACTCCTCCTCTTTAAGCGCCGGCTCATACACAACAACTTCGATTCCCTTAGCTTTAATACGCTTCATTACACCTTGAATAGCAGACTGACGGAAGTTGTCAGAATCCATCTTCATTGTAAGTCTGTAAATCCCTACAATTTTGGGATTTCTCTTAACTCTTAATGATCATATCTGCGATATGGTCTTTTCTCGTGCGGTTTGCATCTACTATAGCCCCCATTATGTTTTGGGGCACATCCTGGTAATTGGCTAGTAGCTGCTTTGTATCCTTTGGTAAGCAGTATCCTCCGTAACCAAATGAAGGGTTATTGTAATAGTTTCCGATACGTGAATCCAAGCCAACTCCTTCAATAATCTGCTGTGTATTAAGACCTCTAACTTCTGAATACGAATCAAGTTCATTAAAGAAAGCAACTCTCATTGCAAGATAAGTGTTGGCAAAAAGCTTAATAGCCTCTGCTTCGGTGGCATCTGTATATAGAATTGGAATGTCTTTCTTGATTGCACCACCAGCTAGAATTTCAGCAAATACTTTGGCTCTTTCAGATCGCTCTCCGACTACAATTCTTGATGGATAAAGGTTATCATACAGAGCTTTCCCTTCTCTTAAGAACTCAGGACTGAAGATGATTTTTTCAGTCTCGAATTTCTCTTTAACTTTCTCAGTGTATCCAACGGGCACTGTTGATTTAATAACCATCACAGCATTAGGATTGATAGAAAGAACATTTGATATCACAGTTTCAACAGTTCTTGTATTAAAGTAGTTTTTCTCCGGATCATAATTTATTGGAGTTGAGATAATTACATACTCTGCATCTTTGTAAGCAATATAATTATCTGTAGTTGCTACTAAATTCAATTTTTTAATTGACAGATATTCCTCAATTTCATCATCAATTATTGGAGACTTATTATTATTAATCATATCAATTTTATCTTGTACGATATCAAGTGCTATAACTTCATTGTGTTGTGCCAAAAGAACCGCATTTGATAAACCTACATATCCGGTTCCTGCTATAGTAATTTTCAATTATTCCACCCCATTTATCTCAATTTAAAAACTGTGACAATAACCCAGTAAACAATTAAGTAACTAGACTTCAATAAAGACAAATTCTCAATCTCTCTATATACTTTCCAATGATATTTCAATAAATTAGCTTTCTTCCTTGACAGTGATCCATTTCTAATTTTATGACTTGCTAATGGTTCTTCCATCCCATAAAGCATCCCTGCTTTTTTAACGACACTCAACCACATTACATAATCATTTCGCTTTTTGATATTTGGAATAGTGACCTTTCCAATCACTTCAGCGTTGTATACTACTGTGGAATTGCCTGGATTCTTTTTTAAAATGTCATCATAATTACTTTGCTTTCTGACTCCAATGGTACTATCCAGGTATTTACCTTCTTCATCAATCTTGGTGTAGCTGGTACATGTGAAAAGATAATTATTCTTTTCCATAAAAGAAATCTGTTTAGTCAATTTTTCCGGAAACCAAACATCATCACTGTCAAGAAAAGCCATATACTTCCCTTGAGCAAGTGCAACCGCAGTATTTCTTGCAACTGCAGCTCCTGAGTTCTTTTCAAGTTTATGATATTTAATTCTTTCGTCTTTCTTCATATACTCTTGCACTACTTCAGCAGTATTATCTGTAGAGCAATCATCCACAACAATTACTTCCCAATTTTTATATGTTTGGTTTATTATTGAATCCAACGTTATGCCTAAAAAGTCTGCACAATTGTACGCGGGCATCACTATGGAT
>CAYPSP010000272.1:0-1950 GCA_964413335.1 uncultured Dehalococcoidales bacterium | reverse complement strand
TACTAATGATTGCCACCCCCCTGGAGCATCTCGGAAACCAGTAACTACTTCGTCCAGTAGCCAAACGGTACCATATTTCTTTGTAAGTTCAGGTAGTGCCCGAACATATTCAATATCTATTGGCACCTGACCATTCATATGAGCACCACCACCTTCAGTCATGAGAATAGCATACTCTCGCTTGGCTAACTCTTCTTCAACCTTATTTAGATCGTTAAAAGGTATGGTTTTGACTTCTGGTGCAACAACGCCAGGCAAAGTTTCATCTACAAGTTCATCTCCCCAACCATGGTAGTTATCTTCAATTCTGAGAATCTTTTTTCTTCCTGTATAAATACGGCTTAGCCTTATTGCCATCATATTGGCTTCTTGCCCGCATGTACAAAATTCCACCCTTTCCGCCATAGGCATCATGCTCTTTATTAACTCAGCCCACTTCACTTCTAACTCATGGTTTTCCCCATAGTGAACTCCTTTAGCCATCTGCTCCTGTACAGCTCGAACCACTGTTGGATGACTATGCCCAAGTATTAGACCTCCATGCCCCATTACATAGTCTATATATTCGTTTCCATCCACATCCCACTTTCGGGACCCCTTCGCATGAGTGATATAAGGTCGGAAAGGGTCAAGGATTCTCGCTGAATGAGTAGCACCATTAGCAGGAAAAACCGTCACCGCTCGCTGATGCAATTTCTGTGACCCGGGATGTTTATTCTTGTATTCTTCAACTATATTTTGCATAATGACTACTCCTCTCTTCTTTGTAGTAATTAATTTTTATAATATTATCCTTTGCTTAGATGTTACCAGCAACAACTTAATAGATAAATAAGCTAGGATATTCAATATACTAATGCGAGAACTAGTATCTTTATTCATCTTTATACTCTTTCCTGTTGCCTTGTTTTCTATCTTGCAATTGTTATTCTCTTGCTCTTGGGAGAAATATTGAACATAGACAGAACTATTTCGTGGACTCTATTATCAAAGTAATTCTAAGAGTGAATTACTTTGATAATACTTCAGTTTAGTCGAGTTTAGAAGCTGAGTAAAAGTTCACATCCCAAGAGCAGTAACTAACGGTAGTTCTTTCATAGTCATTAGCCCTGGTGGAGCATCTATAACACGGTGAGCAGAGTTGACAATCATAGCTATAGTAGCTATATCACCTTGTGTACCTCCTTTAATAGTAACCTCCATATTGGGTAGCCCAGTTATATATACCGTATCGTGTGATTCATCAGCACCTACAGATGCCTCAAATTCTAGTGTGACCAGTTCTTCTCCTGCTTTGATCCCTCTACCTACCTGTCTAACACCAGCTACTTGCCCTGGATCGACAGTAACAAAATTGGTCTTGACTTGAGCTTTGGCAATTATAGGTTCAATGTTCTCTGTAATATCATCTAACTTCCAGCATAACCCACTGGCAATCATGTCTATAGATTCAGCCAAGCCAATGTGCTTCAAACTCCCATCAGCTACACGCTTGTTAAATTCATCAAGTGTGCAACCTGCTCCTATCTTTTCTTGGAAAGGTCCTCTACGTGGTGAAGCATCTTGAGTCCTGATTACTTTGACTCGCTTAACTTGTTGACAAACCCCACTCATAAATAATGGCCAAGCATCCATAATGAATCCAGGATTAATCCCTGTAGCTAATACTGTTACTTTATGCTCTTTAGCCAGCTTGTCAATGACAGTTGCTAATTCTGGTGCCTTTCTATATGGACATGTTAACTCCTCAGCACTTGATACTATATTAATGCCATGCTTTATACATTTTTCCAACTGGGGATAAACGCTTTTTATAAATGAGGAGGTAGTAAGAAAAACAACGTCAGGCTTAGTCCGAGATAAGACAGCATCAGCATCACTGGCAATAACAATCCCCAGTTTATTGCTGAGATTAGCAACTTCACCCAAATCACGACCCTCTAACTGCTT
>CAYPSP010000271.1:0-1965 GCA_964413335.1 uncultured Dehalococcoidales bacterium | reverse complement strand
AGTGGTTGGGCCGGGGGTTGAACCGCCAATCCCGATAGCCACACCCATCATCATATCAGTATCAGCCCGCTGGGCAGCAACCATACCGGTTATGCTGTTACCGTCTATGGTTACATCTGAAGACTTGTCGTTGATGGCTATGCCGTATTCCTCGACATTCTGTATAGCATTGTTCTGAATGGTGATGGCTGAGGGGCCATTAGTCGTTCCCCAGACAAGTATTCCGTAGGTGCAGTCCTCGCCGGTATCTGTACCGGTGTCACTGATGTCCTTGACGATATTGTTCTTAACAGTAACACCTGAGATGCCTGCGCTGTTATTGGCAATACAGATACCAGCACCTTTGGAGTCAGCCTTAGTTCCAATGGTTATGGTGAATCCGTCAAGAACGACGTCACTGGCACTAATACCAACGGCGGTAGTTGTACTTCCATCGATGATGGATTCAGCTCCAGTGCGCCCGACAGCGGTTACACCATGTTGGGCACCTTTCAGCGTCAGGGATTTATTGATAGTTACATTTTCGTTATACGTGCCTGCCGCCACGGTGATGGTGTGTCCATCAAGCGTATCTGCGTCATCAATTGCAGCCTGGATTGAGTTGAAGCCCTCACCAGTGTTAATGTTTCTAACTGTTGTGAGTGCCTCCACTGTTCCTGCCATTGGCACTGCCATTATTCCCAGTGACAGCACCAGCGCCAGGGCAAACATTACGTAGATCGGTTTAGCATACCATTTTGTTGTAGTCATTTATTTTTCTCCTTCTGTTTTAATTTTTTGAGATTTTTCCCCTTCGCTTCGTTCAGGGCTGCGGCTCACTTGCTTAGCATGACAAGGGAGCAGAAAACCCGGAATAACAAAGCTTCTCTCGCCTGAATGCGACCAATCCAGGTTAAGTTTTTAGAATGTTTTTCAATAATTATTTCTTTCATAGGCATTATCTACGTTTCTATAAATCAATTGAATACCTTGAAGTGGAGAATGTCAATACTTTTTGGACTATTTATGTTAAATATATCAGCTTATATAAACATAAATGTTATTAAAGTCATACTATTAGAAATCAAGTTCCTGGTTTATAACATATAATAATCTATTATTTTGTTTCTATCATTGAGAGAATAAGGATTATGTCTTCTCATCTTTGAGAAAACTCATTAATACTATTTATGAAAAGTATTTTTTATTTCTACAAATGCTGGATTGTCATCCTCGAGAGAGCGAAAGCGACCGAAGGATCTGCCAAAGTGGTTGTAATCCGGTGAGATTCTTCGCCTTCGCTCAGAATGACAATAGGGGAGATAGGGAAGACTAATTCCAGTCAGACACTAATACATAAACTCTAAACAAATTCAAAATGCCAAGCTCTAAACAGGCCGCCCCCTCTGGATTCCGACTTCCGTCGGAATGGGAAAAAGCAAGATTCCCACGCCTTCGGCTCGCAATGATGTGTGAATGACAAATTCCGTGTAGGTCATTGCGAGGAGCAAAAACGACGAAGCAATCTGGGATGTGTGGTGTTTGGGGAGACATGCTTCTGTGTAAACCATGCCCCTATCGAATCACCGCCCGGATTGCCGCGCCTTCGGCTCGCAATGACGGAAAAGGGAGCAGGAGTGAAAATTCTTCCGCTGTACTTAAATATCCAGTAATCCGGACAGCCATGCCAGCAGTATGTCCAGCTTATCCACGGAGAAGGCGTCACCACCTACTGGGACCGGGACCATTGAGCCTTGAGCGAAGGGCAGGCCAGCAAGGTCTGCCAGCGCCGGCGTGGTCTCGTCAGTGATGGTAACAGCGATACAGCCGGTAGCAGCTATGTATTCCTGCAGTGAAGCTGGCAGCCAGTCGGAGCCGTTCCAGAAGTAGATGGCTTCGGATGCGGTAGCCGGACAGAAGTTAACGGTCACGCTGGTCACTCCGCTGTCATCGCTCAGGTGGACATCGAAGAAGGCATCCTGTGTA
>CAYPSP010000270.1:0-1970 GCA_964413335.1 uncultured Dehalococcoidales bacterium | reverse complement strand
CTGGCCGACAAAAATGTCTTCGTGGAAAAACCACTTGCCCTGAAAATAGATCAGGGAGAGGAACTTGTTGCTCTTGCCAGAGAACGGGGTAAGCTGCTGATGGTCGGGCATCTGCTGGAATATCATCCTGCAGTCTTAAAACTGAAAGAACTTATCGATGATGGGGAACTGGGTAAGATTCAGTATATTTACTCCAACAGATTGAATTTGGGGAAATTCCGCAACGAGGAAAATATACTATGGAGTTTTGCTCCTCATGATATTTCTATTGTAATGCTGCTTCTTGGCGGCGAGATGCCACTGGAGGTATCGGCTCATGGTGGTTATTATCTACACCCAGACATTGCTGACGTAACTTTATCCACAATGAACTTCAAGGGCAATACCAGGGCTCATATCTTCGTGAGCTGGCTACATCCTTATAAGGAACAGAGGCTGATTGTTGTCGGTAGTAAAAAAATGGCCGAGTTTGATGATACGCAGCCTGAACATAAACTGAAGCTCTATGCTCATGATATTGAATGGCATGGCAGATTGCCGGTACCACGAAAGAAGGAGTCTGAACTTGTCACAGTTTCTGTGGAGGAACCACTGAAGTTAGAGTGCCAGGATTTCATTAACTGCATCGAGAGCAATAGCAGTCCAAGGGTAGATGGATATAAGGGACTTCAAGTGCTTAAAGTTCTCACTGCCTGCCAGAGTTCCCTGGAGCAGAATGGCAGGATGATTACCCTGGCTGGTAGTAGCAGTGACTATTTTGTTCATTCCAGCAGTATCGTGGAGCAATCTTCTACAGTCGGCAAGGGAACTAAGGTATGGCATTTCTCGCATGTAATGACAGGTTCCACAATCGGCTGCGATTGCGTTATAGGACAGAATGTTTTTATCGCCAGCGGAGTAAAGATTGGTGATAACGTGAAGGTAGAAAATAATGTTTCGCTATTTACGGGTGTGATTCTGGAGGATGATGTTTTCTGTGGTCCGTCCTGCGTATTTACAAATGTCATTAATCCCAGGAGTCATGTATCAAGAAAGAATGAATACAAGACTACTTTAGTAAAAAAAGGAGCAACCATAGGGGCAAATGCAACGATAGTTTGCGGTAATACGATTGGTAGCTATGCATTTGTAGGTGCGGGTTCTGTGGTCACAGTGGATATACCTGATTATGCCCTGGCTTATGGCAATCCAGCAAGGCAACACGGATGGGTTTGTGAGTGTGGCGAGAAGCTGGATTTCGGACAGGACAACCAGGTGAAATGCGCCCGCTGTGGTAAAATTTACGAAAGGAAAGATGGTAAGTTGCATATTTATGCTGTGGGAGGTGATTAATAATGTCCGCAATAGCTATTCCTGAGAAGATTATTCATATTCTCAACATTATCCCTGGAGAAACTAATGAAGACAAGTTACTGCAATTACTAGCCGATAACATTATTAGCAAAATTATAGAATGTGATAGTCAAATTATCGAATTTGAAACAAAATATGGGATGTCTTTTGTAGAATTTAAACGAGCCTGGAAAGATGGTTTACTTGGTAGTCCTCTCTCTTATAAGTTAGAGAGTGATTATATGGAATGGGAAGGCTTTTACAGGGAAAAGAAAAAATGGTTTTCACTGCTAAAAGAAATAAGAGACTCTTCAAAAAACTAAGGGGGAAATCCATTATTAATTTAGAAGAGCATCTTGCAGCAGTTATTGGGAACAGAGAATGAAAATACCAATTGTTGACCTGAAAGCGCAATATGATTCCATAAAGGAAGAGATAGACACAGCTATCAATCGGGTGATTCAGAACAGCCATTTTATTCTGGGGCCCGAGGTTGAAGCTTTTGAAAAGGCAATGGCTTCGTACCTTCATGTGAACTATGCAATTGGCGTTGCTTCGGGAACTGATGCCCTGCACCTTGCCCTTCTTGCCTGTGGAATCGGTCCCGGAGACGAGGTAATTACCACTCCATTTACATT
>CAYPSP010000269.1:0-1988 GCA_964413335.1 uncultured Dehalococcoidales bacterium | reverse complement strand
GATGCCTTTGCCAGCTTAAATCCCAAAGATTCTTCTATCTTCATCCGTTCAGATCACCAAGCTATATAATAATTATTACCGATAATCGGTATAACTTATTATATTAAATTTGTCAAGCAATCTTGAGAATATTTTCAGGTTAGCACATAGGGTCAACATGGCCCGGTGCAAGGGAGGTAGGTTTTGATTGCAGAAAGATATTGAACTGTATCTGAAAGGCCTTCTTGAGATCCTTGAGAATCAGGGTGATACCGAAAAGAAAGCATTCCTTCGGCCGTTTATTAAGAAGACCGTTATAGATAAAAGTGAGGGCTAAATTGAATATAAATTCCCTGTATTACCTTCGCCAGATAGTGTGGGGAAAATAATTATGCCTACCGTTAATTTTGGTGGGCTATACTGTTCAATAGACAGAACTTTTAAATTAGCTTTCAACATGACCGATTAACTATATCTGTAATTTATGAAATTTTTATATAACATCTATAGCTAAGCTATATCCTGCTCTTACAAACAGTCCAGCAGCATTGTTTAACTGAAACAACTGCGAAACTCTCACTGTAACTTGTACAGAAATGGGGACATCCAGTAAATTATATAAAATCCTTCTCTCAACTGATATGATCGATAATAGTCTCCTATAAACTGGGTGAACAAAAGCCGTAGTAAGGCATATAATAAACAGCACATAGAACAAATAGGAAAGGAGGCAAAAGTAGCTATGCGGCAAATAGAACTGGATTATGGTGATGGAAAAATGCCAGTAGAGCTTCCAAACTCTACTACGGTGTTGCAATATGGTATCAGTTATCAAGATCCCCCTGAGATAGATCCAGAAGAAGCTACCAGAAAGGCATTATTGAACCCTCTTGGAATGCTACCACTAAGAGAGTTGGCAAAGCCAGGTAAGAAAGCTGTAATAGCTTTTCCCGACAGAGTCAAAGGGGGAACGCATGCAAAATCACATCGCCGCATTTGTATCCCCCTAATAGTCGAAGAGTTATTGAAAGGTGGCATCAAAAAGGGAGATATCACACTTATATGTGCTCCTGGACTGCATCGTAAGAACACACTGGAAGAATGGTACTGGTACCTGGGGAAAGATATTGTTGGCGAATTCTATCCAGATCAAATAACTCACCATGATGCTGAGGACCCTGGATTACTGGACTTTGGAAAAGACGAGATGTGAAATATAGTACAGTGCAACCGCCTTATTGCTGAAAGCGATATAGCCATTATTATCGGTCACGTACAGGGGAACCCTTATGGGGGATACAGTGGCGGTTATAAGATGGCAGTTACGGGATTAACAGGTTGGCGCTCTATAGCTAGCCATCACTGCCCCTCAATCATGCATAGAGATGATTTCTTATCTGCTTCGACAAACTCCACAATGCGTAGGCAAATTGACTCCATCGGAAGTGCAGCGGCTGAAGAAGGTGGAGATAATATATTAAATTCTGTTAGAGCTGTTAGAAAGATAACGCAATAAAAAAATATTGTATGAGTACAATTAAATAGGAAAAGTATAAACCGAAGAGGAGAAGTGCATGAAAAAATTGGTATTATTATTAATCACCATTCCCATGCTGATTTCACTGGTTGCCTGCGATTCAAACAGTAATGTGGACAATGAAGGCATGCTGTCTATTGAGGATGCAAACGCCCTTGAAGCAGAACTACTTGCAAAAGTCGGTTATACAGCAAAATCAGGCGGATATCCGATTGTCGATACCAACGAAACCCTTTTCTATTCAAACGCTGCACTGATAGATGATCCAACAGAGAGCAATGACTTCTATGGTCAGGACGCAAGTTACACAGGAAACCAGTGTTCATACACAGACAACGGTGATGGCACAATCACCGATGACGTTACAGGTCTGATGTGGCAGCAGGACCCTGGTGACAAAATGGACTGGGAAACTGCAGCAACAACACTTGACGATTTTGATTTAGCAGACTATCTCGACTGGAGACTTCTG
>CAYPSP010000268.1:0-1995 GCA_964413335.1 uncultured Dehalococcoidales bacterium | reverse complement strand
TTTAGGCACCGATGCACTAACCTGTGGTTGTGTCTGAATCCTCTGGTCACTAGCCCTCTCGAGATATCGCGTTACAGCCATATCCATAATTTCTTTATTTTGTATTGGTTGAAACGAACCTGCCTCATCTACAGCAGGTGATGCACTATACTCAACTTGTATAGGATACCTGTAGTATTCTAAGATTAGTCTGTTCCATTCTAAACTCTCTGGTGTGCAATATATCTTACCACCTCTCTGATCGAAATATATAAAGACTTCATCATTAGATTGACGATAAGGATTGTTTTTTATAGAAACCCTCTTATCAGCTCTAAGGATCTTTCCTGCTACAGTTCTTGTTACAGATGCGGTTAAGGATGCTGCATACCCAAATTCAGCAGAAAGTCCATACATGTATTTAGGCAATGTTGCATGATCAAATGGGATATCAAATGTATTATCGTCTACATTTATGAGAAGCGCATTGGCTCCTCCATCGGTCAAAACCTTTATAGACTCTAGATCATCAATCCTTTTTTGATTAAACTCTGTCTCAGGTAACTTTGTCTTAGCCCAATCTATAAAGACAGGATTAATAAACTCAGTCCATTGAGTTGGAGTAATAACAATTGTCCTCTCTTTCCTTATCTCAGAAAGAAAATATTTATACATCTTTTCTGCTGTATCAAGTGTCATCTTATTCTTTTAATTCTTGTAATAATGTTCCAAATTTACCAACTAAAGAACTGTTAGTCTCATCATTGATAAAACCTACAAATGAATCAATATCTCTTGCTAAAAACTTCTGCCCATCATAATAACCATTACCTATTTTGTAAGTGACTATTTTCTTAGCAACTAATTTAGCAATAAACAAAAGATCCTTACCCTCACTCGTGAATGCTTTACTTATTGATTTAGGGTCTTTATTAGCTTGTTTTATAAGTATCTCCTTGAGCCTACTATCAGTCAAATCATCAGCAGTAACATGAAACCCTACTACAGATAAATTAAGCATCATAATAATATCCTTGTACTCTTCAATAGAAGCCTTTTCTCTAATCAACTTCTCTGCCTCATACACTGCATCAGCGTTGTTAATGAAATCAACTGCATCTGCTTCTTTATCCTCAAGATAGAATTTATGCCTTGGCTTTGCAGCCTTCTTATTACTTGCAACAAATGGTTGTAAAATAATAAAGTTTGCTTCAATATAATCTTTTGGATTAATTGGATTTTTACCATCCATTGTACAATCATATTCTTTATTGTGAATGATTAATACTGGATCAGAATCATTAATTACAAAAGGAAATAATCTTAGCCTTGCCTCAGGCTTAATCTCTTTCTCTCCTGTAATTTCTTTTAATGTTAGATTACCCTTAGTGTTATTATCACTAGGATCAATATGCTGTCCTGTGATATAAGTATTAAGTTTAGAATCTAACGGGGCTATAGCCTGATAAGCTTCAGTACGATATTTTCTATCGAGTGCTATAAATTTTACTCTTTTTCCCTCTATTTTTCTCATTATCTGTTATTTTAAAGAAAGGTTGCAGGGGTGTTCTTGTTCCCCTACACTCCTTTCCGAATTAGTTTCTTACGAACTAGATGGTCTAAATATACGATATATTTTGTGACGAGAGATTATCCCTGACTGAACAAGAACATGTTTCGAGCTACCATCTACAGATGATGCCATTTCTCCACCTTTATCAATACCGCTTACTGTACCTGATTTTGGAGGACGTAATTGAATAAGCTCAATACCTTTATCTCCATTCTCAGTCATTCCTAAAGGAACTACAAAACCATCCCATGAGCCTTTTGAAGTGCCATCAGATAGATATTTGTTAGGTCTCGCAATCGAGTCAAACCAACGTAGCCTTTTAGGTATAATACGAACATCACCATATTGGTAATATGCATAATCCATGGTAATTCCTTTTTCAGAACCGGAACCTTCAAAATTGTTATTTTGAGTAACAAATCCACTTGCTGCCATAAAATCAG
>CAYPSP010000267.1:0-1995 GCA_964413335.1 uncultured Dehalococcoidales bacterium | reverse complement strand
TAACCCATAACCCTTAACTAATAACAACTAACCTCTTTTAATTTGCATTTTACATTTTCAATTTAACATTACTCTACCAATCCTTCCCCCACCCAGACCAGGGATGGTCTGGTTACAACAAAAGAAAACCGCCCCGGAAAGGGGCGGTTGTTAAGTAAAGAGGAGAGAGAGATTTATTTCATCAGAATCACTTTCTGAATCTGATCTGCTCCACTTGCAGTCATTTTCACAAAGTAAATTCCACTTGCCTGTCCATCAGCTTTCCAGACTACACTCTGTGGTCCAGCCTCCTGGTGTTCATTGACAAGTTCAGTTACTTTCTGACCTTTAATATTATATACCGATATATTTACATTTCCTGCTTCTCCCAGTGTATAAGCTACTGTTGTTACAGGATTGAACGGATTGGGATAGGCATTTATAAGCTGAGTTACTGATGGTGCATTACTGGTCAAGTCAAAGAAAATATCTTCTCCAGGAGCAGTAGTTACACGTGTATCAAAACTGGTAATCTGACCATTCTGATTAAGCTTGAACGTTGCTGTCTCCGCTTCGGCTCCATTGATCACCAGGGATACATAACCATCATTAATGGTTGTAACACCACGGCATTCCCCATTAACAAATGCTCCGATCTGACCATAAGTCTCATTGATCTCGGCATAAGCACAGGTACTATTGGTGTAAATAATGGGTGTCCAGAAATACTCTTCGGCATCAACAGCCCTGTATTGAAGTTCTTCAATTTCAATAGGCTCTTCATATTGAAAATCTTGAGCCTCTTCTACATCTATCCAGTAACCATGACTAATACGAACAATTTTGAGTGTATTGAATTGAGGAAGCAGGTTTGGATCAAAACTCTTGGTAATACTCTTTACTTTTACAAGCCCTTCGATGGCTTCAAAAGCATGAGCTACACTATCTGGAGTCTGCGGAACATATCCAATCAGGTTCCAGCCAGTAAACAGACTAATCATTACCTCATCAAGTAAAAGTGGAGGTAAGTGCCTAAACACCAAAGTATCTAAAGCGGATACCTGTACCCAGTAACCGTAACCGTCATCAATGCTGTTAAGGGTATTGAATTGAGGATCAAGGGAGGGATCATAACTCTGGGTGATGCTCTTTACTTTGGTTAGATAGTCCAGCATAGAAAATACATCTGCCACGTCATAACTTGGTAATTGCAAATTATAGCTCCAGAGATTCCAGCCAGCAGCGAATACACCTTCTAAAGTAACTACATCAAAGGGAACACCTTCATACCAGGTAACTTCATCACTTGTCAGAACCTGGATATTATCATAATCAAGAATAACATCAGTCCATTCATATTCGCCCGAGTTATAAGCTAACACAATATAAAGAGAATCGCCATATACCCATTCCGGGAAATTACCACATTCTACCATAGCCAGACTATATTCCTCCAGGATTCCGCAACCGACTGAGCCCTCATTCAACGATGTTGCTGGGTCTGATTTTAAATATGCTTCAAAGAAAGCCAGGTCGCCATGCAGCACAGCATCATACTCTACAAATACAGGATGTGGAATACCTGCAAAAAGACCGGCAGCTAAAGCAAATGTAAGGATAAGTGCAAATATCTTTTTCATATTACCTCCTATAACATTTTTTTTGAACAATTAACAATTACACCTTTTTTACTAAGTAACAAAAAATCTCTAATAAAATCTTTAAAATTATATTAAGACATAGGTTGCCAAGGTGCTAAACACCTGTCAAGTTTAATCTTACATATCCTATAATACTATATTGTTTCACAAATGATAATATTTTCGCCATGTATTTTTATAGTGTGTAATACATAGTACTGAAATATCTTGCGTTAATATATTTATCTGCTCGGATCTGCTTTAATATCCGCTATTTCAACTGTATGATAATCATTGAAAATACGTTGATAATTTTTTTAGCCCATCTTTCGACTAAAATAGCCATATTTAGACAATATTTCGTCGTAAGTTATTG
>CAYPSP010000266.1:0-2015 GCA_964413335.1 uncultured Dehalococcoidales bacterium | reverse complement strand
AGATTTGGGTACCCTCTTTAAACCAACCTGCAGGAGCCTGAATGGTTTTTGTGTAGGTTCCTGTTCCGGAGAAATATTTTACTCCAGGGTTGGCATTTTCATTCCACGGAGTAAGTTTATCAAGGACGATCCGGGCAGGTGCCCCACAGTTCGGTTGGAAACTGACATTCCAGGGACCAGCAATCACAGCGAGTTGTGTTTCCCCCGGTTTATCCAATTTAAGAGATGACGAAATGGCTTTCTTACGAAAAACAACAAACATAGCATCGTTTGGTTCCATTCTCAACGATACTGTTGTACGCCTTTCTGCAATAGTATAAGATGCCTGTTCAATTTTACCTGTTTCTGGATACCATATTTCAGGCACTTTCCCATCCACCCTGAAAGTTGCTTCTACGTCTTCCACTCTATTATTCCGGTTATTCACCCAGTAGATATCAACATCTCCCAACCTGCGGTGAACAAACAAAAGTTC
Source organism: uncultured Dehalococcoidales bacterium (assembly GCA_964413335.1). Taxonomy (GTDB): domain Bacteria; phylum Chloroflexota; class Dehalococcoidia; order GIF9; family AB-539-J10; genus JAUUZT01. The sequence continues at coordinate 1,540 of CAYPSP010000266.1, read as the reverse complement.
AGTATTGTTTTGTGGCCTGGTGTATTCAAAATCAGGTTTAATCTTAAGAGAAGCCAAGACTTCAGCAATCGTCTGTCCGGCATAAACCTTGCCTTTGCCAAAAGTCTTTTCACCCGTTCCGGTTCCCCAGAGTCGGTCTACAATGGTTTTAAATTCAGCCTGATTATCGCTAAGGTGGGGGTACTAACCAGTTTGTCACCAACTACAACAGCACTGGCTTTAACCATTTTGCTGATCTTGCGCAAGACCGGTAAAGACATATACTTACTATTGGTATCAAGAGCAAGCACACGGTAGCTCATCCCACTGGGTGTAATTATCTGTCCTTTATTAACCGACAAAATATTAATAAGAGCATCGGCGTTAACGAAATCGTAATTATAACTTGGAGGGATATCAGGTAATTTATTTCTAAATAGGGCTGTAATATTATTATCCTCGCCATAAAAATAAATGACGTCAGCTACAAATTTCCCCTGCTGAAGCATATAGGAACTACGGGACAGGTATGTTACCCAAGGTCCGGCTTCCTCTGCCCAAGTCTCATTTCTGGTGAACATTTGACCAAAAGGTCCAAGGCTGAGACCCGGCAGTTTATCAAACACCGGCTAGTGTACTGAACAGTGGATTACGAAGCGGTTTAAACCACTAGCAAGTTCCATGTCGGCAGTTGGTTTTAGTGATTCAGGCGACCATGCCCAGGCACTTGCATAATCCGTCATTGGCGCAGAGTATGCCGTCATAGACTCAGCGGCAACCAGATTCTGTCCATAAATGTGAGCCACGGATGCCGATTCACGTACATCGGCTTTGTGAACAGTCGCTACTTACCCAACGGGATTACCACCAATATTTCCAGGGACCCACATGGCACTCATCGGGATGTCAGCTGTGCATTTAACCTCCATGCCATCGGCGACGAATGCACGACCGCTCTCATGCGACTCACTATAGCGACCCATGCCCCGTTCATGAAGCAGGGTGGTCAGCTCATCATAATGATTTTCTGCGGTAAGATCAGCAATAGTTTTACGGAAATCCTACAAGAATCGGTCACTTACCTGGGCACTTTCCACTATATGGTCAGTGAGTACCGGTATCCATGGAAGCATATCATAGCCACAGCGTTTTTTAAATTCGGTCATCATGTTGTCGGTCCAGTTCAAAACACCTGCTTCCCAACTGTCGGTAATCATGTATTGAAGACCTTTCTTGCCCATCAGTCCACCCGTTGCATCTTTATATTGATTGAGGTAATTTTCAAAATATGTTTTAACGTAGCCCTTGTTTAACTTATCCACCTCAAGTCCTGTTGCTTCGGGTGAGGCAGGATGATTTGTTCTTCCAGTTAATGAATAGCCAAGACACAGGACAACCCACCAGCCAGCCGGAGGTGTCCAGTTAAGTATGCCATCCGGTTTCATTTTTGATGTCAGGTCAACAATCTCATCCTTCCTGATGACATCTGATGCAGGGACCGGTGGCGTTGCCAGCGCATATAAGCCGGAAACAGCGGCGAAGCCAGCCTTATCTTCAAACC
>CAYPSP010000265.1:0-2021 GCA_964413335.1 uncultured Dehalococcoidales bacterium | reverse complement strand
ATTCTGATGATGAGTTACTGCCTGAAGCTCTGCAGACCGCAGCCGAGAAATTTACTGAACTTTCTCCTCAAGGAATCGGGGCTATCTGGTTTGATAGAATAGATTATGTTACAAGGGAGGTTCCTGGCAAAAGCTCAGGGAAAGATGGGTTTATTACTTATGAAGATATTATTTGCAGGAGGGTTAAAGGCGATTTTTGGGTTGTAGTAGTAAAACATTTTATTGCTGAACTGAGGTTTGACGAAAAAACTTTCGGTTATGAAGGCCTGCTTTGGCTAAAGCTACTCGCAAGAACAAAGTTTTATCATCTAATCATACCTTTATATATTCAGCACAGGGAACATGGCAGCACGATAAGCAACGATTTTCTCATCTTCCTCAGGCACAAAGAGGCATTGCTCTTTGCTCAAGAGATGCGACTAGCACAACATGGCGAAGCAATCAAGCACTGCTGCCCTGATATTTACGGCAGAGAGTTAGTCACCCTGGGCTTCGCCCAGATATTTAATGGCAAAAAAGCTGAAGGAAGGAAATCGCTGTTGAAATCCTTGAAATTCCGCATATCCTTGCAGGCTGTGATACTTGCCCTGTCGACCTGCTTTTTCAGTAGTAAGCAAATAATATTACTATATACCAAACACCTGGACACCTGTAATCTCTTGAGGAGAAAGCGTTAGATATTCTTGCTAATAGGATGAAGAATCCATGCATTGAACCCGCTATTAACGTAAAGTTTATCGAGACTTTTGTCACTTTCAAGTTTCGCAAAATCAACGGGCATAAACCTGATCTCTGCCAGTGAGGGATATACTTCAGAGTACATCGCTTCATCCAGTTCCTTCAAGACCAGATATTTATCAGCCGGATAAGAAGATCCCAGCATTGATTCCTTGTCATAGCCGAAGTGGTTCTCCAATACATTGAGCACTGTAGACATGTCAGTGTAGAGAACTTCTCCTCCTTGGGAGAAAAGGAAATCACCCATTCGCCCAGTATGAATGGAGAGTCTCATGACTTCAATATTTGTCTCTCTGTGGCGGCAAAACCAGTCCCATCCAGTAATCTCAGTTCGTGTAGTATGGCCGCTATAAGTTTCTAAATAGGGAGAAGTGTATATCTTCGGGATAGCCCAGACCGACAGCCCGAAGAGAAAGATAACCGCCAGCACTGGAGGCAACAGCCTTGGGAGTTTGTGCATAGAAGCATTTATGAACTCCGTCAGGAGAAAACCCACGAAGGGAAGACAAAGCAACATTATATAAATTGTCAACCTGCCAAAGCCTTCAAAGTGGCGAAATAGGTTTGCCAGGTAGAGGGTAATAATTATAGCCAGAGGACCATAAAGGGAAAACAGGCTTTCGAGTTCAGCGTTGTTATGTAGCCTCTTCCAGATGATAGGTAAAGCAACTAAAGCCAAAATGGTATATATTAGAAAACCAGAGTATGTTTTGAGAAAATATATCCTTATGTCGAATCCAAGACCCTCTGCGTATTCCGCTCGAGCAAGTGTTGCTTGTAACGTACTCGAACCAGTATTCATGAGTGAATTGTAAATGGAGTTCACCGCTATGTCCCAGGCTCGAAATCCTGAGATCCAGGCAACGTTCCATACCAGCAAGAGCAGAACAAGAGGTAAAACAAACATTAGTATTGGTTTGCAATCTTTAAGATTTCTATATGTTACAAAATGCCAGATAACTATTGCTGCTGATATGCTGCCTACCATGAAGAAGAGGTTAAAAGACACAAGTATATGCAATATTGCTACCAGGAAAATGACGGTAGTGAACAGTATTCTCCACTGAAGCAATGGTTGCCGGCTGGTTGCCTTGATTGCCAGGTATAAGATCAGTGGAAATAACACATTCCCTGTATGATTGGGTGTAAAACTCAAATACCACCCGCCAACCATGATAGTTCCAACCATGGCAGTTGCTATCACCTGCCTTCTGTCGGGCATCACTGTCTTTGCCAGGTAATATACGAAGACCATGCCCAGCACTGTGCAGAACACAGGCCAT
>CAYPSP010000264.1:0-2029 GCA_964413335.1 uncultured Dehalococcoidales bacterium | reverse complement strand
TATGGTTCCTATGTATAGATCTAATACTCCAGGAGGGTATATAGGTTGGGGTAAATCCACCACTATGGGTGCTTCACTTGGTTTTGCGATGGGTGCGAAGTTGGCTCAGCCAGATAAAACATGTGTGGCTTTTATGGGTGATGGTGCCTTTGGAATGGTTGGGATGGATTTTGAGACTGCAGTTAGAGAAAATATTCCTATAATTGTTATAGTCATGAATAATGCTACGTTAGGAATGTTTAAGGGAATAAACCCAATAGCCTCTGAAAAATATGGCCTTAATGTTCTATCTGGAGACTATAGTAAAGTTGCGGAAGGACTTGGAGGTTATACTGAAAAGGTTGAGAAACCAGAAGAGATTATTCCGGCAATATTACGTGCCAAAAAGGCAAATGATTCAGGAAGGCCAGCGCTTATTGAAATCATGACACAGGAAGAACTGGCGATGTCCAATCCAAATTTTTAAATTGAAATCATAGTTATATAAGCTTCAAGTAATTAAATAAGAAGGAGGAAATAGGAGATGAAAGCAGTAACTGCACAGGCAAAAATCTTAAAAAAGGAGGGAGTGAAATTTGTAACCGGGTTCCCGATGAACCTTCTGCATGAAGCTATGGCGAAAGAGGACATCAGATTCATCAAATTCAGGACAGAGAGAGTAGCTGTCAATGTTGCTGATGGAGTCAGTAGAGCTTCATTTGGTGATAATATTGGTGTTTGGGCGGTACAACACGGGCCGGGCATCGAAAATGCGTTTTCTGGCGTAGCTCATGCCTTCGCTGATTCTGTCCCAATCCTGGGATTACCCGGCGGCGCACGCCGTCCTGAATATTCTGTAGTCCCTGATTTTAAAATGAAAGCAAGCTACAGAGAAATAACCAAATATGTTGATACAATTGACCATGCGGACCGAACTGTCGAGCTAATGAGGCGGGCTTATACTCAACTTAGATCTGGACATCTAGGTCCAGTAATTATTGAACTACCCTTAGCCGTAGCAAATGAGGAATTTGATGACGCTGCCTTCCAATACGAAGCGGTAAAGCCGATAAAATCTGGTGGTGATCCTGCTGATATAAGAGAAACTATCAAGATGTTATTGGCAGCGAAAAGCCCTGTTATTCGTGCTGGTCAAGGAGTTCTTTACGCAAAAGCATGGAATGAGCTAAAAGAATTTGCCGAGATTATGGCTATTCCTGTATATACTACCATGAATGGGAAAAGTGCATTTATGGAGAATCACCCATTATCTTTAGGATGTGGTGCTAGAACAAATACAAAACAGTCTATGCACTTTGTGAAAAAGGCCGATGTGGTCTTTGCTATAGGGTCAACTTGTACAAATGAAACCTTTACCAGCCTAATTCCTACAGATAAGGTGCTGATACAATCAACCGTTGATGAGCGTGATATCAATAAGAGTTATGCTGTAAAACAGGCGATCATAGGGGATGCCAAGATTGTCTTGACACAACTTATTGAGGAAGCTAAAAAACAACTTGGTTCCGCAGGAAAGAAAGATAGTACTGCTATAGTAAAAGAAATTAAGGCTTTGAATGCCGAGTTCGAAAAAGAATGGGCGCCAAGGCTTAATTCTGATGAAACACCTATTAATCCTTACAGGGTAATAAATGATATGCAAAAAGCTCTTGATATGAACAATACAATCGTGACTCATGATTCAGGCAATCCACGAGATCAGATGGTCCCGATGTGGAAACCAGTTATACCTGGATGTTACATGGGGTGGGGTAAATCAACCACATTAGGCCAGGGTATGGGTCTGGCCATGGGTGCAAAACTTGCTAATCCTGGCAGGACCTGTGTTTGGGTTGGTGGTGATGCTGCTATAGGTATGGTGGGTATGGACTTTGAGGTAGCAGCAAGAGAAAATATCCCCATACTGGCTGTTATATTAAATAATGGTGTGCTTGGTGGATATGGTGAACATTTTCCGGTTGCCTCTCCTAAATATGGACTTAATGTTCTGTCAGGGAATTATCCAAAGGTTGCAGAAGCACTTGGTGCT
>CAYPSP010000263.1:0-2053 GCA_964413335.1 uncultured Dehalococcoidales bacterium | reverse complement strand
GATCAAAACTTACTTAGTACTGGAGGTTTTTAGACGAACTGCCGTTAGCAACAATGCGATCATAGAAATAGCCTTGATTTTACAAATATTTAATTTATTTCATTTTTTCTTTGACCAGGTTACTTATAAACTTAGCAAATTCACCAACATCGTTGTTTATACTAGCTTTCTCTAAAGCAGACATGTATTCATCTCTTCTTTCAACTGGTATGACTATCCATGGATATCCTCCTGATGCAAGCATTGTATTCATTAGGAATCTGGCAATCCTACCATTTCCATCAAAGTATGGGTGAATATAAACAAAGATAAAATGTCCAAGTACAATTCTAACACTTGCTTCGGTTTCTTCCTTAAGTAGATCAAACAAAGTAGGCATCGAATCTCTTACTGCTTCATGGTTTGGAGGAGTATGCATTGAACTCTTTATGAATACTGGCCCATTTCGGTACCCTGCAAGATCAGATGCTTTCAAAATACCAGCAGTTACACTAGGCGCAAATAATTCACGGTACCAAGTATCATGATCCTGACCTACAATTAGACCTGAATTTTCTCCGTTAAGTATAGTTTTGATACTTTTTCTAACCTCCTGAAATGCTAAATAATAACCTCGAGCAGCCATAGCATTTTTCTGTTCAATATCTTCTTTATTTTTATTCGGATTCCAATTCCCACTGCTCACTCGCTCAATTAACTTAGTAGTAACACGATATCCTTCTATTGATAGTGAATTGTATGCATCTTCAAGATAACTATCTTCCACTTGCTTAAGATAAACGTCTATCTTATCAGGCAATCCAACTGTTTTAGGAAAATTATCGATTACTGTTTGACGTATCTCGGACCACATTATTTTAATGCGATTTACATATGGTGATGATTCTCTACTATTCACGAGTACAGGTAACTTATCAGTAAAAGGATCCGTTTCACGTATATCATATCCAGCTGATTTCATTGTTTTTATAATTTCATCAGCAATCGTATCTTTCCCAATATTTCTAAAAGCACCTGATAATCTTCCTGCAACAACACTGTGTCCTCCATTAAGAAGTTTAGCTAAGAGTCCGGATCCATCTTTAAACATAGCTAAACAGGTTCGGGCATCTATTGAGTGACGAGTAAAAAAGTCTGCACCACAAGCTATCAAGCCACCTTCTAAGGAATACATATTTAAATTATCCATTGAGTATATTTCACCTTTTTCTGGTAATGTTGTTCGTATATCAAAGATGGATGTATTAAAAATCAATCCTGTAACTTTATTCCTAGCTTTTGGAGAACGAACTAATAGTTGCATAGGAATTGTTCTGTTTCCAGCATGTAGCTGAAGAGACTGGTCGGGTGATAAACACCAATTGTCCATAAATCTAGAACTAAGATATACTTTTACAAAATCCCAAAATGAAGTATACCATGAGGTAGTATCACCTTGTGGACTTTCAGGTCTTGAAGCAATGAACCATCCCTTTATTACTTCTTGGATGAAACCATTGGCTAGTAATCTATCCTTATGGGTCCGCGAAAGTTCCTCAGCTTTTATAACTGCCTTTCCGTTCTGATCTTGAAGAGAACGCAATATCTTAAGAGATTCGGCTAATTTTTCTGATGGTGTTGCCATAATTAATTCTTAATTTTTTTTAAAACAATCCTCTCTTACTACCGTACCATATTTAGCTTATTATGCTGTACTATATTTAGCTTATTATGTTGTACCATATTTAGCTTATTTTGCAAATATACACTAAATCAATAAAATACAGTATAAAATCAGGTGAATTTAAGTTCAAACTTAGTATCGCAAAATTGGTTTAATTCAATCGTCTAAATTCTCGAAGAAAATCCTTATAAAGTCAAAGCTTTATCTGTAAGATTGGCATAACGCCCAGTTGCTAACAGTAAATATTGGTAAACTGGGTTGTAGTGGTAATCTGACAATGATAAAATTAAACAAAATACTAATGGTTTGACAATACTTTCCCGCTTACACTTTTAGGATTAATTGAAACTCCTATTAAAGCAATTCTGGTTGGTTTAAAAATACAATCCA
>CAYPSP010000262.1:0-2054 GCA_964413335.1 uncultured Dehalococcoidales bacterium | reverse complement strand
CCTAACACAATTTGAAATAGTGGCTGGTGGCGCGGCTATTTTCACCACTTGTAACGGTCGAGGTGATCTTTCCCATATAAAAGAACACCAGAAGACAATACATACAGTGGGATCTGAAGAGTATGGGTCGGCACTTCTCTGTAAATTAATACAGCAAGCAATTGGTTATGATATGTTACCATCTGAGGATGAGGGGATGTCCTTCAAAGAAAGAGTACAAGCTGGATTTGAAGAAGCTTTGTATCAGGGGCTTGACGCCTTTGGTGGTGTGGCTTCTGTACTGGTGATGGTAGGTGAGCAGTTTAAACAGAAAAAAGGAAAGACAAATATTAAGCCTTTACTATCTCACCCAAAAGCGCTGTTCAGGGTTGCCAGAGGATTAATTCGGAGTAAACTGGCGCACCGTCCGATGTTACCCAAAGACCTGTGGTCAATTAAAGGTATTGGTGGAGGTGGTACGGATAACACTATTTTCAAGAAGAAGATAAAAGATTTATGGGGTAGATATCCACTCGAGTTGTATGCAGCTATTGAAGGCGGTATTTTTGCTACACAGACATGGGATTATGAGGGAATGACCTTTGTTCCAAATCTTGATTTCCTGGAATTTATCCCCGAGAATGAAATAGCTAAAGAGAAGGCAGACCAATATTATCAGCCAAAAACTGTATTGTTAGATGAGGTACAAGCCGGGGAGATTTATGAGCTCGTTATGACCAACTTTCATAATGGTATCATGATTAGGTATAGAATTGGTGATATGGTCAGGATAACTACCTTGCGAAATGAGAAGCTAAATATAGACATACCTCAAATGGTATTTGAAAGGCGAGCTGATGATCTTATTGATATTTCTGGTTTTGGTCGCCTGACAGAAAAAATTATCTGGCAGGCGGTTGAAAATACCGGCATATCTTACGTGGATTGGACGGCGCGCAAAGAGGTAATTAAGGAAAAATCAACATTGCATGTCTATGTTGAGCTTAAAGGCGATCATATAACTAGTGAAGAAACCATAGCAGCATTAATATATGATGAGATTATAGAGCTAAATAACAAATATCACTATAATCAATATCTCCATTTTGGGGGTGATCCAATTACTATGCTTGGTTTTAGACCACTGACAGTCACTTTACTACCGAGTGGTTCCTTTGCACATTATACCGCTCAACGGCAAGCAGAGGGAGCCGACTTAGGGCATCTGAAGCCGATGCATATTAACCCTTCGGATAAGGTGCTTTCCTTGCTTGGAGTTTCCATGGTTGAGGTGGAAGAAGTTCAGTCAATTGAAGCTGATCATGTAACTATCGGTCAAAATTGATTACGATATAAATTATTTACAGGGACGAGGTTTTAACCTCGTCCCTGTAAATATAATGAGCATACTTTGATTCTTTAGTTTCCATGGTAGAGGTCAGGATGACCTGTAAATTTGTTTGTTTTACGCTCGTAATAACAAAAACATACTGCTACACAAAAGGAAATTATTTTCGTAATAAAGAAATTTGAGATTACTTCAGCATCCCTTGACAGTTTGCATATTTATCTCAATAATTACGTTGTATTATGAATAGCCATGTTTTAATCACTGTAATTGCCAGCATTATTTATGTTCCCTTATTTGTTATCTTGTTCAAAAATCGCCCATGGAGCAGAAGACAAAAAACATTTTTCCTGTTTTTGCTTCCTGCTTTTTTATGGAGTTTTACTGCCATCTTCTTCCGCGTCGATTTCCTCATGTCATATAAATTGTTTTTTGTTAAAATTGGACTTTGTGCCAGTATAGGAATGGGGATTCAATACCACTACTTTTTACGTTCTTTTTATAATACTCAATCTATTAGAATACCACTGGCCTATGTTTTACTAATAATTACCATTGTGTTTGTTTCGTTAGGGTATATACCACAGCGAATGGATATAACTGCTGGCAGCATTCAGATTAATTACGGCATTGGATTTTTCATCGTACTCTTTCCCACTATTTTCTTATGTGTCAGAGATGTGTACTTGTTGTTTCGAAGGCACGTTCGTTTAGTTGACCCGACGGA
>CAYPSP010000261.1:0-2096 GCA_964413335.1 uncultured Dehalococcoidales bacterium | reverse complement strand
TGTCTGTCTGATAGCGAGACTTGCCCTTAGTAAAGGTTCCAGCTCTTTGGCCTGCCTAGGATATGATCTCAGGCAATCTTCAATATTTGCACCTTTAAACATGCTCTCAAGGCAACTATCAAAGATTTCTGCTTCATTTTGAGTCATTTTCATTCACCAGCCAGTAGCATTTTCTTTAATGCTAGAATGCCATTATATTGTAAAGCCTTCACTGTTCCCTCATTTTTCCCAAGAGTCCTAGCCGCTTCTGCAATAGATAACTGTGCACCAAAGCGAAGGGAAATTACATCTCTTTGAGCTGGAGTCAGTCTATTAATACCATCAATCATTCTCTCGATTTCAAGTTCATTCTCCGCATTGAATGCAGGATCAGATTTACCAATCAATACATTGTCATCTTCCAAGGGCATTTTTTCCACCTTACCATGCTTCCTGAAATAATCAATCACCTGATTATGCGCTATTCGATATAGCCACGCAGCAAATGGAGAATTACGCCATTTATAAGAACCAATCGCTTCCAAAGCTCTGATAAATACATCCTGTGTTAAATCCTCCGTTTCCGTCTTGTTTCCCAATCGTATGTAAACATACCGATAGATTCTATCAAAATGTTTTTCATAAAGCTGTGCAAAGGCATTTCTATCCCCTTTTACTGCTTTTTCTACAATATCCTGTTCAATAGACATCTTAACGACGCCTATTATATAGGAAAACGAAAAGATGAAGGAAAAGGTTTACGCTAACACCTATCAAGCAGGTTATTTACTCTGCCTATACAGTTATTAGCTAGTATAACTCTTGAGTAGTCCCTCTATTAGACAAGAGCTTTAAAGCAACCTTAAAATAATAGTCCTAAATTTCCCAGGTTAACCTTTATTGACTTGCTGTTCAGCCCAGTTCCCTACCAAGGGCAATTTCCACATCACGCCGGAGTATGCCCGAATCATAAGAATAATCCACAAAACAACCATTAATATCCAAACCAGCGGAACAAGAACCCATCCAATAAAGGGGATAACGGATAAAACTATTTGAACAACAGTCAATATACCAAACGTTACGATAGACTGTAATGCATGAAACTTCACGAACTTGCTATCTTTCTCGATTATTAGAAATACTATACCCGATATCCAGCCAGCAACGTAGCAAAGTAACCCCGCTACATTAGGCGACAACCCAGTACTATCTTTTGAAGAAGACATATCCCACCTCCTGTCATTTATTGTTATAGCATCATATACCATCCACTTCAACTCTCGCAATACAATATTATGTTCTAATCAAGATATTAATAATAAATACAGAGAAAATAATTCGCAACCCGCAGATAAACAACAGTTTACAGAACTATAAACCTTTGCTAGCAATATAATTAACGAGGTCAGCAATACGACAGCTATAACCCCATTCGTTGTCATACCAGGCAAGAACCTTAACCATAGTTTTATCCATAACCATTGTAGTCAAAGCATCAAAAATTGAGCTAGCTGGATTTCCTTTAAAATCCATACTTACCAATGGTTCATCGGAATAGTCCAATATCCCTTTGAGTTCTTTTTCAGAAGCATTACGAAAGGCTTCATTAACCTCATTAACGTCTACTGCCCTATTCAAGTTAGCTACGAAATCAACTATAGAAACACTGGGGGTAGGCACTCGTATAGCGATTCCATCTAGTTTCCCTTGCAACTCAGGAATAACCACGCCGACTACACGGGCAGCCCCTGTAGTGGTAGGAATAAGATTTATGGCAGCAGCGCGCGCTCGACGTAGATCTTTATGAAACACATCCAGAATCTTCTGATCATTCGTATAAGAATGAACGGTAGTCATAAGACCATGAATGATACCAAAGTTCTGATGAAGAACCTTAACCATCGGAGCAATGCAATTAGTGGTACATGATGCATTAGATATAATATTATGCTTTATAGGATCATATTTATTTTCATTGACCCCAAGAACGATAGTAATATCTTCATCACGAGCCGGTGCAGAAATTACTACCTTTTTAACATCACCTTGAAGATGCGCTGCTGCTATACTTGCCAGAGTAAAAAGTCCAGAAGATTCAATCACGAAATCTACCC
>CAYPSP010000260.1:0-2108 GCA_964413335.1 uncultured Dehalococcoidales bacterium | reverse complement strand
ACAAGCCCTCCGCATCACTAGTAGTTTTATATGCAATGACACTTTTTACTAAGCTACTCAACCCCTGTAAAAACAGTAGAGCGAAACCAATAGTTGCTGCTAGTTTAAATGGCCATAGTAACGGATACCACGCAGCCATCCAGACTCTTTCCTGAATTTGATAGGCGTTCAAAGTTTCTTGTCCGAACGCCTTAGTAAGTAAAAATATGAGCGGACAAAAACATGATATAGTAAAGAAGGTATTAAATATTAATTTCCATTTTATGGTCAATCTACTATAAAACATATCAATTCTTACGTTTGCGTCGTGATACCACACGTAAGCAAGGCCAAGAAACGCAAATGTGGAGCCAAGCAGATAACTTAAGACATGTGCCCAGTTCGTAGGAGCATTAAAAAAGTATCTCATCATTACATCATAGCTGATAATAACTACCTCAACTATTATCAACCAAGCAGCTGTTCTTCCAATCCATTCACTTGTCATATCTATGCCATGACAAAACCACGATATTATTTTCATTACGACGTAAACTCCCTCTCTACTAGTACTCTGACAATATGTTCATAAGATTTTGAATTAAGACATTACGAACTAGGCTACACAAAATTCTTATACGACATATCTTAATAAGCTTTTGTAAATTCACCTTATCTTATTAGAACTATATTGCATCTAAGCAACTCACTGGAGAAATCACCAAATGAGTTACTTAGATGCAATTGTTTCAATAATGATTTCGTACCTATTATCTATTATTTTTCAAAAACTGAATAAGCAGGCGTATTCTTACTAACCTGTTTAAATGCCTCCATAAATGTCGTCTTGTTATCAAATATCTCTTTATAAGTAGGATCAGCTGCACTATATCGATCACAGACCTCTCTAGCTCTCTTGGCAAACTTGGATTGAAGCTCATCACTCATCCTATAAGTCTTTAAACCATAATCGAGGAATTCCTTCATGGCTACAGCATCTGCTGTGACCGAATCTAGATAATCCAACATTGCAGCATTTTCTACCTCAGATACTAGTATTTCTTTCAAGTCATCAGGAAGAGCGTTCCATTTATCAAAATTAGCACACATCATACCTCCTCCTCCCATAGGTGAATGTATTCCAGGGAGACCAATATACTTGCTTACCTCTTGGTATCCCATTGTCCAGTTTAAAGAAGGAGTCCCATATTCAAAGGCATCTACTATTCCTCTCTCCATACCTGAATAAAGCTCATCTCCAGATAAGGTTACAACTGAAACGCCAAAGGTGGCCAAAATCTCAGTCCATGGACCATACGCTCGAAATTTCAATCCATCTAGATCATCTGCAGTTTCAAGCACCATATTTGAATGCCATACTTCAGGTGAGAACCCATAAAAACCAAAACAATGGCCATAGTCTTTCCACAATTGGTTCGCATATTTCATCCCATCACCAAAATCGAACCACCCCATATTCTCAACTGCGTTAGCCCCGGCACAAAAACCAGAGGTTCCCATCAATGACGCTACATCACCTAGAACTCCTTTCATCTGACCACCACCTGTGGATGTTAAGTCTAGTAATCCATCCCTGACACCTTTTGTGATTTCTCCATATGGCACTATCTCGCCAGAACCATATTGCTTAATTATGAATCTTCCACCAGAAGCTTCTTTTATCCTATCAAAGCACCTAGTTTTAAACCCATAATACGTATTACCTGCCGGCATATTATCCTGATACTGCCATGTAATTACTTCATCAGCCGGAGCAGGCGTTGGCGCCGTAGTTGGTGCAGCAGTTGGTGCTGCGGTTGGTGCTGGAGCTGGTGCTGGTTCAGCCTTAGGAGCGCAACCCATAGCAGCCAGAGTAACCATTAATACTACTGCTACTATCAGCATTACTATTTTTGATTTCATTATTTTTCCTCTCCTTTTATTAATATGCTTCTCCCCACAAATAACATCGTCATCCCACTCAAACCTTTCACATTACAACACCTCCTCAATAAACATACAAAATAATTCACGTATAAATTATATTGATACAGAGTATAAATCATACCATGCGAACATCCATTTATAAAGCATCTGTGCTGGCTGACCGCATAGATAATCAAGTCTAT
>CAYPSP010000259.1:0-2126 GCA_964413335.1 uncultured Dehalococcoidales bacterium | reverse complement strand
ACCTGGTTTAAAATGCTATTAAGACGTTTCACTTTACTATTGCCTAGTCTTAACATTATAGCCTCTTATTATTCAAATCTTCAAAGAGGTTAAATAAATTGTGGCAGCTGCTTTGTGGATGAGTGTTGGAGTATTTTTGTAAGCAGGTGTAAGATATCTGGTTTACCGTTTGTTCAGCAAACTGTTTGGGGACATTAGAGGGGAGTAAACATATGTATAAAATTTTAGCTAGAGAAGACCTTGCCTCGAATATTCATCTGTTTAAGGTCGAAGCGCCACAAATAGCCAAGAAGGCTCAGCCAGGGCAATTTGTTATTGTTAGAAGTGACGAAAAAGGGGAACGTATACCTCTAACCATAGCTGATTGGGATGAGAAAGAAGGAAGTGTAACTATTGTCTTCATGGAAGTTGGCACTACCACCAGGAAATTAGCTTTGCTTAACACTGGTGATAGCATCCTTGATTTTGTTGGTCCATTAGGTCGCCCAACGGAGATTGGAAGATTTGGCACTGTGGTCTGCGTTGCCGGAGGCGTTGGTGTCGCTCCAATGTTTCCTGTTGCCAGGGCTCTGAAGGCACGAGGGAACAGGATCATCTCTATTATGGGTGCTCGTTCCCATGAGCTTCTCTTTTGGGAAGACTATCTTCGCCGTGTCAGCCATGAACTAACGGTGACCACTGATGATGGTTCCTATGGCCGTAAGGGTGTGGTCACTGAACCACTTAAAGAATTGCTTGAAACCGTGGAGGCTAACCGTGTGATTGCCATTGGTCCAACTATTATGATGAAGTTCTGCTCCCTGACTACCAAGCCTTTCAACGTTAAAACCATGGTGAGCCTTAATCCCATAATGGTAGATGGCACTGGTATGTGCGGCTGTTGTCGTGTATTGGTAGGCGGAGAGACTAAGTTTGCTTGTGTTGATGGACCAGATTTTGATGGGCATGAAGTTGATTGGGGTTTACTTATGAATCGCCAGCACAGCTATCGTGATGAGGAAAACCAATCATTGGAACGTTGGGAAACAAAAATATCAGGAAGGTGAGAAGCTATGGCTGAAAAGAGGAAGATAAATTTAAGCCGGGTGCCTATGCCTAAACAGGAGGCGGAAGTAAGGAAAAGAAATTTTCATGAAGTAGCCCTGGGGTACACTAAAGAACAGGCTATTGAGGAAGCAAATAGATGTCTTCAATGCAAGAAGCCTCTTTGCAAGGCTGGCTGCCCGGTCAACGTGGATATTCCCGGGTTTATAGAAGCGCTGCGTGAGTATGATATGCCGGAAGCAGCAAGAATACTCAAGAGCAAGAACAGCCTCCCTGGTGTTTGCGGGAGAGTATGCCCTCAGGAAACGCAGTGTGAACTGAAATGCATTTTAGCCAAGAAAGGTGCTCCTATTGCTATTGGCCGTTTGGAGCGCTATGTTGCCGATTGGGAACAAGCCCATCCTGAAGTTATAGAAAAGCAAAAAAGTCGCGTGAAATCTAACGGTAAAAAGGTAGCTGTTGCTGGGTCCGGACCAGCAGGTTTAACTTGTGCTGCCGACCTGGCCAAACGAGGGTTTGAGGTTACCATTTTCGAGGCGCTTCATGTTGCTGGTGGTGTACTGATGTATGGAATCCCCGAGTTTCGGTTGCCCAAAAATATAGTCCAGGCTGAGGTTGATTATGTGAAGTCTCTCGGTGTGGAAATTAAGCTTAATCATGTAATAGGTAAAATAACTACCCCAGACGAGCTTTTGGAGAATGGTTTTGGCGCAGTCTTTTTAGCTTCTGGAGCTGGGGCGCCAATGTTTCTAAATATTCCGGGCGAGAACCTCAGTAATATTTATTCCGCTAATGAGTTTCTTACTCGAACGAATTTGATGAAAGCTTATCTCTTTCCTGAGTATGATACTCCGATAAAAGTAGGGGGAAGAGTAGCTGTCATTGGTGGAGGAAATGTAGCCATGGATGCCTCCAGGTGCGCCTTAAGGCTTGGAGCTGGAGAAGTATATGTTATATATCGTCGTTCTAGAATTGAAATGCCAGCCAGGGTGGAGGAAAGAGACAATGCGGAAGAGGAAGGCATTATCTTCAAATATCTAACAAATCCTACAAGGTTTTTAGGTGATGAGCAGGGCAGAGTA
>CAYPSP010000258.1:0-2148 GCA_964413335.1 uncultured Dehalococcoidales bacterium | reverse complement strand
AGTAGTAGCTGTTCCAACACCAGAAACTGATAAAATTACTGCTCACTAACTTTTAGCAGTATAAGGTAACTCAGCAAGAGTGAGGCTAAAGTCTCACTCTTGCTGCTTTATATAATGAGTTTTCAGCTTGCTACCCTTGACATCAATAATAATATTGTCAATAATTGTGCTGACGATGAACTCTCATACGATTGTTCCTTTGATTGCTACTGTTGCTTATATACCTCTGCTCGTCATTCTGCTATCAAACCGTCGGTGGGATAAAAAGCAAAAGCTATTTATCCTATTTATAGTTCCAGCCGTTTTATGGAGTTTTACAGATGTTCTCTTCCGCGGTGATTATTATATGGATCATAAGCTTCTCCTGGTCAGAGTTGGCCTATGCATGGCTCTGTGGATGGGAGTCCAGTACCATTATTTTCTGCTCTCTTTTTATAGGTCGAAGAGTGCAAAGATACCTTTTTTATATCTTGTCCTTATAGCTGCTATTATCCTGGCGTTGTTAGGCTACCTCCCACGGGGTGTAGAGGAAATTCCAGGTGGCCTCAATGTACAGTATGGCTTTGCTATGCTCAGCCTGGCAGGGGTGGTTTTATTCATGGGTGGCAGGGACATATTATACATATGGCGAAGGCGCAGGTCATCTGAAGATCCCGTGGAGCGTAATCAGCTTGCCTATCTTTTACTTGGCGTATGCCTTCTTCTCGGATTTACTAGTACAATCTTTTTTCCAGGAGGAGGAGAGTACCCGCTGTCACATTTTGGTAGCCTGTTCAATGTCAGCGTATTGACCTATGTCGTTGTAAGACACAGGTTACTGGATGTCAGGATTATCATTCGCCGCTTTCTGGCGACTGGAGGGCTATATGTAATTGGGGTTACCTGCTGGTTAGTGATCATTGTGCTTGTCCAGAGGACATTTGATTTCTACATTGATTCTGGACAAGTAGCGTTTTTTATTGGGATAGCTGTTCCGATTATAGTCATATTTACATATAGATTACGCCCATTGTGGCAACGCTGGGTGGGGCGAACTTTCTTAGGCGAAGCATATCATTCTAGCGGGCAGTTGCTTGATTTTAGCAGCGAGATATATGATATCACCACTCTTGAGCAATTTGGCAGTCAACTTGTGTCTTTAATTTCCAGGTCCGTTGCTGCTACGAGGGCTTGTTTGTTCTTACCACAACATGAAATCGGAGAAGGAGATTTTCTTGCACGCTTCAGTTTTCCATCGATGGAAGACAATCCTATCTCAAGATTAACATTAAGACGTAGTAACCCTATAGTAGCATGGCTTAGACGAGAAAACAGAGTACTGTATAGGAGATACGTCGAGACATTTCCTGAATTTCAGAGCCTGTGGCAATCAGAAAAAGAGTATATCCAATTGGGTGAGGTTGCGATGTTTCTCCCCCTGATAAATAGACAAGATATTATTGCCATTTTAGCAGTAGGCAGTAAGCGAGATGGGAAAATTTACAATGTTGAAGATGTTGACTTGATGGAATCTATCGCAAGGCGAGTGGCAGCCAGCATGGAAAAAGAATATCTCCACGAGCGACTGGAAGAACAGGAAAGAGAATTACGATTTATCAATCGCTTGATCAGGTTAATAACGTCAAGCCTGAATATACAGGGTATATTTGAAGGCTTCATCCATGAGCTAAAAAATTTGGTTGATGTTGATGGTGCCTCAATTGTTTTGATTGAGGATGATATGCTCCGTTTTCTGGCGCTCTCTGTGCCAGCTGATTCTCCGTGGCGTGTGTATGGGAAAGTTCCAATTAAGGGAACTGCCATCGAGATGGTGCTTGCTAAAAAGGAGATGTTATATGAACCGGATCTTGAAGCTCATAAGAAATTCTGGCCTCAGACTAATCATTTAAGTCAAGGAGCTCACTCGATTATCTACCTACCCATGATCGTTAAGGATGAGATTATTGGCTGTTTGGTTGTGGCCAGTAAGCGTGTCGATGCTTACAATGCCAGGCAGGTGAAACTTCTAGAACAATTGAGTTTGCAGATTGCTACGCCAATAGAGAACTTAAGGCTTTATACAACTGCTGAACAGCGGGCACGCATTGATGAACTGACAGGGTTATTCAACCGCCGTCATTTTGATGAACGGTTTAAGACGGAGGTATC
>CAYPSP010000257.1:0-2168 GCA_964413335.1 uncultured Dehalococcoidales bacterium | reverse complement strand
AACGATAAAATTTGATTCAGGTCAAGTAGCCATAGGATATAGAATGGCGAACAAGATAATTATAAAATTGGATTAACTAATGAAGATTTTATTGATGGGCAATCCGAACGTTGGTAAGAGTGTAATATTTTCTCGTTTAACTGGAATTCGTGTAATTGCCTCTAATTATCCAGGTACAACTGTAGGTTATACACAAGGATTTATGAAACTAGGAGAGGAAAAGGTAGAAGTTTTAGACGTACCTGGCACTTATACTCTGGAGCCAAATTCGCAGGTAGAGAAAATAGCTTTACAGATGCTTGAGACCGGTGACGTTGTTATTAATGTAATTGATGCCACGAAGCTTGAAAGAAACCTCTATTTAACATTGCAACTATTAGAAAAAAATATTCCGGTAATAATTGCATTAAATATGTGGGATGACACAAAGCACCATGGAATAAATATTGATTTAGATAGATTAAAATCTGCTTTGGGGGTGCCAATTGTCCCTACGGTAGCTTTAACAGGTGAAGGAATCAAGGAATTAGCGGAAAGTATCCCAAAAGCTGTATCTAATGATTTAACAGTATCCAACCGTGATTCGAGATGGACAAAAATTGGCAGCATTATTGACCAGGTTCAAGTTATTACGCACCGTCATCATACATGGCGTGAGCGTCTTGGTGATGCCACTGTTAAACCTTTTTCTGGTGGAGTAATAGCACTTGTCGTTTTAGCTGCTAGTTTTATGCTTATTCGATTTATAGGGGAAGGATTGATTGGACATTTATTCGATCCATTGTTTAACAATTTATGGATGCCTGTGTTATCAAGGATAAGCGGTATTATTGGTGGTAGTGGCATATTACACGATATAGTTATTGGAAAGTTGATTGGTGGAGAAATAAGTTTTCTTGAGTCATTCGGACTTCTATCCAGTGGACTATATGTACCCTTCGCTATGGTTCTGCCATACATAGTCTCATTTTATCTAATATTAGGATTACTTGAGGATATAGGTTATTTACCGCGTCTAGCTGTATTAATGGATTCTATAATGCATCGTTTTGGGTTACATGGATATGCAATAATACCTGCGCTTCTTGGATTCGGCTGTAATGTACCCGCTGTTATGGCTACCCGTATTCTAGAAAGCAAAAGAGAGCAATTTATAGTAGCAACATTAATTTCTATTGCTATTCCATGTGCTGCATTACAAGCAATGATATTAGGTATGGTTGGAAGCTATGGATTTAAATATGTTATTTTAGTTTATGGGACTCTACTTATAGTATGGATTATTTTAGGCGTAATACTCAAATATACCGTAAAAGGATTTAGCCCAGAGCTTTTAATTGAAATTCCACCATATCGATTGCCACCTTGGCGTACGGTGTTACAGAAATTATGGATGAGAAGTTATGGATTTTTAGTCGAGGCAGTCCCAATAATTTTAGCTGCCATAATTGTAGTAAACATATTATTTAGTCTTCATGTGTTTGATGCTATTGCAAATTTAACTGCTCCGATTATTACTGGAATACTTGGTTTACCAAAAGAGGCTGTAACAGCTGTTGTTGTTGGTTTTCTACGTAAGGATGTAGCTTTAGGACTGATGGCACCGCTATCATTGACCAGTAAGCAAATGGTTATAGGTAGTGTGGTTCTAGCTATGTCTTTCCCATGTATTGCTACATTTGTTGTTCTACTCAGACAACTTGGACTAATCAATTTGCTCAAATCTTTTGGCATAATGGTTTGCGTAACTTTGATTACCGGTGGACTTTTAAATATTATTCTATAATAGAAAATAACTTCTTTTTCTATTTTCCAAATACAAATAAAAAACATTGAAATTAGTTCACAACTTTACCTTTTAGTTTTATCAATGTAGAATCAAGGCAGAGGTGTAGTTATGTCAGGACATTCTAAGTGGTCATCAATAAAACGTCAGAAAGGAGTTACTGACGCTAAACGAGGACAATTATTTACAAAATTAGCACGGGAAATTATCGTGGCTGTGAGACAGGGAGGTTCAAATTCTGAAAGTAATTTTCAATTACGTATGGCAATTCAAAAAGCTCGCAGTAGCAATATGCCCTTAGACAATATTGAGCGAGCAATTAAACGAGGTGGTGGTGGTATAGAAGGTCCAGATTTAGTTGAGATGGTTCTAGAAGGTTATG
>CAYPSP010000256.1:0-2202 GCA_964413335.1 uncultured Dehalococcoidales bacterium | reverse complement strand
GTATTGGAATGTTACGTTTAATTCAACTCCAGTAATGTAGAACATGCCATAATCTTTTGCCAGAACAATAGCTCTCTTCTGACAATCTATAGAATCGTGGTCAGTTATCGCTATCAAGTTTATATTTCTGGCTTTCGCCTCTTTGAACACATCGTCGATAGAGAGGTTTCCGTCTGAGCAGGTCCTGGTGTGAATGTGCATATCTATTTTCACTATAATTCTCTTGAACCTTTGTCGCTTACTGCTATTGCATTGTCCTCATATTTTCGCATTATTAATTGTATGGATATCCAATTCTGGAATTTAAGGATTATTAAATTTCTCTAGAGTGTTGAGTAAGTACTTCAATATCCTATCCTCTCTCTATTCCAATGATATACCAGTCTTCAGGCATGTTTTGACTGGTGTCAACAATCAGATGGATAATATCGGGCTTTGTATTCGGTAGTTTCAGGTCTTCCAGCACTACTTTCTCAAATTTCTTTTTATTATTGAGGTAGGCTTGCCTGGTTAGTGCGTTTGATTCGTAGTTTTCTCTGCTGCGTTTCAATATCCTAGCTATGGCAATCTCCTGTGGACAACTGGTTTGCAGAATAACAAATGTCTTGTTATATTTTGCCGCTATAGTGGTTGCTTGTTTTCTTAGTGACTGGGTGACGAAAGTAGCATCAAGTATCACACTATCAATTTTTTTGAAAAGCTCTTCCGTTAGTCGAAACATTTCCTTGTATACCATCATCCTTTTATTCATGTTAGAGGCTACTTTCTCATCGAAAATATCCTCATTCTTTAATAGTTCTCTTCTGATTAAGTCGGTTCGAAGGATGGTATATCCTTTAAGTTTCGATAACTCTTCGCTTGTTTCAGTTTTCCATGTCCCTGGAAGGCCACAGGTGATAATCAGGCTATTTTCTTTCAATGCGGTTTCTACGTATTTTCTGAATATTTTTTTCAAATGTCCTCTTTCAAGATGTATATGATTCAGCAAGATTGAAATACTCTCTGGCAACAATTAGAGATTGGGCTTTCTCATTGGCAGGTATATGTGGATCATCCTGTTTGAAGCTTTCTACCTTCCCTCTTACATAAGCACGATAACATTTATAAAAATTAAGCAGCTTTAATAAATCAATATCCTCTGATTGTTCTACATAGGTGTTTATAAAGTGACGAGATAGATTCCTTTCCTGGTATCGGTCTAAATCCATAGCTAGAAAAGCAACCTCTGAAGCTACATCTGAGTATCTGAACCTATCGTTGAATTCAATGCAATCATAAATACAGATATCGTTGGTAAAACATATATGAGCAGCATGAAGGTCTCCATGACAGTCTCTTATTTTACTTTCTCGGATACGATTTTGAAATAGGGCGCTATTAGTATTGATAAACTCGGTTGTGTAGCTTAAGATTCGATCATATTGTGGTGCTAGTATACTTGTTCCAATGTACTTCTCAGTTTGATAAAAATTCTCCTGGTTGTTTTGGGAGATGACCTCAGTTCTACCAAAGGCAGAGATTTCTGGGTTTGTTTCGGTTCCCTGGTGAAAAATAGCTAACTTTTCAGCTACCTGCGTTATCATCTCCTGGTTTAGTTGTCCACTACGTAACAGGACATCCATCATTCGCTTTTGAGGTAACTGACTCATTTTGGTAGCGTATTCTATAGGTTCGCCTTTTCCGTTGATTTGAATCTTACCCTTGTCATTATTAATGACTACTATATCGAGATAGGCGTTGGGGCAGAGTCGACGATTAAGTTTAAGTTCTTGGTGACAAAAGAAATGGCGTTTCTCAAGGGTGGTATAGTCCAAGTATCCTAGATTGACTGCTTTTTTTACTTTATATACTAACTCGCCAGTGAGGAAAACAAAAGACATTTGTGTTTGCACTAATTTTATCTTTCCAGTCTTGTGCGGGTATGCTTGTGGTTGGAGCAAAGCCTCAGCAACTGGAGGTAAGTTACTTTCGCTCATATTCTTAATTTGGGACGACATTTATCGCAGAAGTAAATCTCCTTCCAGTCGGTATCCGCAAGGCTATTAGAAAAATGCATTACACATGTCAGGTTAGAACAATGCTGCAGTCCGAAGGTATGCCCCAATTCGTGAATTGTTTCTTTACATGCTCTTGTGATAAATATGTCTTTATTTGCTGGCAGACCATAGTATTCTTGCCTTAATCGGCATAATGACATAATAG
>CAYPSP010000255.1:0-2203 GCA_964413335.1 uncultured Dehalococcoidales bacterium | reverse complement strand
CGAAAATCATCTCGTAATACCGAGCCAAAAAGATAAAAGGCACTGATATGATTTCGCTGGCAGAATTCGGCAACCCTGGCTTTCGGAACCGTTATGTTTCTGTTTCTGGCCACCGGTTCTCCCTTTGGAATATTGATAATAGCCGTAGGTTCGTCACTCAAAAGAAATGAACTCTGTTTAATTTGCCCACATACAATTTTCTGTAGCTCGTTGAAAACAGGGCATTTCTTATTAGCCCGGTAGTAGACCTGCCTGCCCCTCTTCTCACGAGTGATTATGCCAGCATCGGTGAGATGTTTCAGCTCTCGTTGAACTGCTCCACTTCCTGTACCAACCGTTCTAAGTATATGATGCATGTAGAACGACTCATCGCTGTGGTTATAAAGAAATGCCAGCACTGCACAACGTGTTTTTCCGAATAGAAACAGGGATATGTCTTCTATGTTGTCAATGCCCATTATGGGTTCGATTATACCCCTGTTGAGCACTGGTAGCAACCAGCATTTTCATCCTGTTTTTTCTGTCATTGCGACGAGGCTAGTTCCCTGTTTTCACCGTTTTCGGCATCGTCCAGATAAGGACCACGGACACAATAGCGAAGACGGCAGTAACAAGCCAGACGTTCTGATAGCTGCCATAGTTATCAAACACCCAAGCAGCCATCGGCGGTCCCGCGATTGAACCCGCTATGCTGATTCCCAGTAAAAAGCCGAATATGCTCCCGAAGTTCGCCCTGCCAACCACTTGCCTGAGCAGAGCCACCCTCAAAGTATTATTACCTCCGTAACCTATGCAAAAAAACAGCAGAAAAGGAACAAGTAACCATGTGCCCACCGTGCCCACATATTCAAAACATACAAGACCCAGTCCCATCATGACAAAACCCACTGCCGTTACTTTTTTTCTGTCAACTCTATCCGCAATCCAGC
Source organism: uncultured Dehalococcoidales bacterium (assembly GCA_964413335.1). Taxonomy (GTDB): domain Bacteria; phylum Chloroflexota; class Dehalococcoidia; order GIF9; family AB-539-J10; genus JAUUZT01. The sequence continues at coordinate 1,274 of CAYPSP010000255.1, read as the reverse complement.
CCATTCCAAGACGTCCTGCCACACTGCCCAGCGGAATAGCCATGGCAATCGTGCCCGCTGTCGACCTGGCAATCCCAATACTGCTCAGATACGGCATCACGTGAGTTATCACCGCCCCAATCATGAAATGAAAACAAACAAATGCCAGCGTTATATGCCAGAATACCCTGCTCTTCAAAGCTTGCCTGACACCAATGTTTTCTTCGCCAGAGGGCAATTCAGACAGGTCAATCCGACTTGTATTATCCATTGCGGTGCCAGGGGCATCACCATCAGGCAGATAACCATACTGTTCCGGTTTATGTCTGAACAGCAGGGACAATGGCACAATTAGAGCCAGTGCACCAGCGGCGAGGATGGCCATGGCTGTTCTCCACTCGTAACTGTCAATCAGCCTGACTATTATCGGAATCAGTAATCCGCTGAGTCCAAAGCCACAAGAGGCGATGCCAATTGCAAGCCCTACTCTTCTTTTAAACCAGTTAGCCACCGTCGTCATCAGCGCGGTCATGGAGCAACAACTCACCCCTATAGCAATTACAGTGAAGGCTGTATAGAACATCAGCAGTGTAGTAGTACGGCTCAGCAGAAACATGCCCAGTGAGAGTAAAATAGCTCCTAGAAATATCAGCCTTCTTGGCCCCCAGCGATCGATGAGTATTCCGAAAATCGGAGCCAGCAAGCCACCTTCAAGCCCCCGCAGCGAAGCGCCCAGCGATATCTTCGTATAGCTCCAGCCAAGGTCATCAGCCATGGGTTCTATAAAAGCGGTGAAGCCATAAAAAACAACTGCGGCCATGTACAGCGCAATCAGCACCGAGGCGCCAACCAGCCACCAGCCATAGAATATCCTGTGTGGCCTCAAGCTTGACTCTGTCACCTGTATTTACTCATAAGTACAAGTCTCTCCTGGTACTGATACCTGCGTATACCGCCAAAAGCAGGAAAGGAATACACAGCCAATAGCAAATCGTGCTTTCAGCAAAAGGCAGAACCCGGTTGACGCGGGTAACGGTGCTTTCACCACGATTATTTATTATACCACGTGAGGGCGTTGCCGCTTGCCTCCTCTTTACGTCATTGAGAGGAGCTAAAGCGACATGGCAATCTCCAACTATGTCATACCCGCGAAAGCGGGTATCCACCATCAGGCTCTCAAGGCTCATCCCTGGGTCCCTGGCAAGATGATGATATAAATTAGACAGGAAAAAGCAAAAGGTATGCGGAGGCTGAGATACATAGGTAACACCTGTGGTATGTTTAGAAATGATATT
>CAYPSP010000254.1:0-2216 GCA_964413335.1 uncultured Dehalococcoidales bacterium | reverse complement strand
TCTCAATTAAATGAATACAGGAAAAAGGCGAGACAGGGAGGTGGGGCAAAGCGGATTGAGGCGCAGCATAATAAAGGTAAATTAACTGCCAGAGAGCGCATTGACCTTCTCTTTGATGCTGGAACTTTTGAGGAGGTAGACGCCTTTGTCACCCATCGTTGTGTCGATTTTGGAATGGCAGAACAAAAATATACTGGTGATTCGGTGGTTGTTGGCTATGGGAAGGTTAATAATCGTCTCTGCTTTGCATTCTCCCAAGATTTCACTGTTTTAGGGGGCTCTCTATCGGAGGTTGCCTCCAAGAAGATATGCAAAGTGATGGATTTAGCGGCGAACAACGGAACACCTTTTGTGGCTATATTGGACTCAGGCGGAGCTCGTATTCAGGAGGGTATTGATAGTCTGAATGGTTATGGCGAGATATTCACCCGGAATACACTGTATTCAGGAGTCATTCCTCAGATTTCGGTGATAGTTGGGCCTACCGCAGGAGGGGCTGTTTATTCTCCGGCGATAACAGATTTTGTTTTCATGGTTAAAGGACTGGGGCAAAGTTACATTACCGGGCCTGATGTTGTTGAGGCAGTGACCGGAGAGAAGGTAAGTCTTGAGGCATTAGGAGGGGCTACTGTTAATGCCAGTAAAGGTGGTAATTGTCATTTTCTGCATGAAAACGAAGAGGAATGTTTTAAGTGCGTACGTCGTTTATTAGGCTTTCTACCGCAAAATCAAAATGAGAGTCCAGCCACTATTGACAGTAATGACGACATCAGTCGCTTGGAAGAGGGATTAATTGACATAATACCTGATAACTCGGCTCAGGCATACGATATGAAACAGATTATCCTGAAAGTAGTTGATAATGCAGATTTTCTAGAAGTTCATCAGAGATTTGCTGGTAATTTTATTGTTGGTTTTGGAAGGTTTGATGGAGAGAGCGTTGGAATATTAGCTCAACAGCCATCTTATATGGCAGGGGTGCTTGATATAGATGCCAGTGATAAAGCGGCTAGATTTGTTCGTACATGTGATTGCTTTAATGTCCCGCTGGTTACCTTTGTTGATGTACCGGGGTATATGCCTGGTACTGACCAGGAATTAAGAGGGATAATAAGACATGGAGCAAAATTACTATTCGCTTATGCAGAAGCGACGGTACCTAAGGTGAGCGTGATTATTCGCAAGGCATATGGTGGAGCATATATTGCTATGAGTAGTAAGAGTTTAAGGGGAGATATTAATTATGCATGGCCCACGGCTGAAATCGCTGTTATGGGACCTGAAGCTGCGGTTGGTTTTGTTAATCGTCGGGAAATTAGTGAGGCGGAAGATAAGAAAGAGACAAAACAGAGATTAACCGATGAATATCGTGAAAGATTTGCCAATCCCTATATGGCAGCGGCGAGGGGATATATTGATGAGGTGATTGATCCACGTGATACACGGTGTAAGCTGATAAAGGCGTTACAGGTGCTAAAAAACAAGGATATTACCAATCCACCACGAAAACATGGTAATATTCCTCTGTAAAGATACATACTTCTTGGATAGTTCTGTGTCTGATTACTTATATTGAACATATTAACACATAATAACGTATATATTTACAAGGAGACAAGATGAATTTGAGCAATAACAACACACCAGTAAAAATAACTGATCTTACTCTTAGAGATGGGCACCAGTCATTACTGGCAACTAGAGGGAGGACTGAGGATTTGGTAGCTATCGCCTCTGAAATGGATAAGGCCGGTTTCTGGTCAATGGAAGTGTGGGGTGGAGCAACCTTCGATGTCATGACAAGATTTCTAAATGAAGATCCCTGGGAGAGGGTGCGTTTACTGAAGAAATTGTTACCTAATACCAAACTGCAGATGCTTTTGAGGGGACAAAATCTAGTTGGCTATCGTCACTATGCCGATGACGTTGTTACCGCCTTTGTTCATCATGCGGCAGATTGTGGCATTGATGTGTTCCGTGTATTTGATGCTGTTAATGATGAACGTAACTTCGAGACTTCATTTAAAGCAATTAAGGATCGAAATAAGCATATACAGGGAGCGTTAAGTTATTCACTTACTGAACGAAAACTGGGAGGCCCAATATATACGGTAGACTATTATGTTAATAAAGCAATTAAACTTCAGGATATGGGCGCCGAAAGTCTTTGTATTAAAGATATGGCTGGTTTGATTGCTCCCGATGATGCTTATACA
>CAYPSP010000253.1:0-2226 GCA_964413335.1 uncultured Dehalococcoidales bacterium | reverse complement strand
CCAGGGTTGTTACCACCCCAATCGCCGTATCTATCTCCACTAAAGTCAGCATAGTAGATGAGGCTGTAAGGGGTGTTAATTGCCAGTCCGGTAGCAGTGAGGCTGAAGTTAAAGTTGTTACCATGTGAGTCGTACTGTAGAACACCTCCAGTGCTATCAATTGGAGTAAGTGCCCAAGCACCTCCGGAGCCGAACCCCGTCTTGTTGTCAAGAGTCATACTTGAGTCATAATCAGGATCAGCACCAACCATTGCGGGTACTGCTAACAGTGAAACTGCCACTGCTAGTGTTAGTAAAACACTAACTAATTTTTTCATTTATTTTTTCTCCTTTTTTATACTTTCATGCCCGAAAGAGATTATGTTGAGATTGCTTCGGCACTTCGTGCCTCGCAATGACAAGGGGTAAAAGCCTCGCAATCGCGATACAAAAGAACCTGGCAATCACTTTTCGCCCACATCGACCGCTCTTAATAGCTTATAGCTTTCAGCGGTTAGCGTTCAGCTCGCTCGTCCCCGTAATTCTACGGGCTGTCGTATGGTAGCTCGAAGCTAAAGAGCCCAGGCATTTCTTCATCTCATCGGGCATATCCAAATTTTTCACCTTATCTTTAATTTGAGGTGTGCCTTTCGCCCAAGACCGACTGGCATAAAGCCCAAGGGCATCTCAGCATGGTTAATTTTCGTCTTCATTAGATCTTAGCTATCTCCATAAAATAAATATCTTTTTGAATCTACCTCCATACTTATGAACTCTAATTCGTGACCTCCTGATGTAAAACTTCACCCTCTCTTGCACTGTGCGACTTCTCCCCTGCTTTCTCTGAATGGCGGTGGAGAAGGGAATGAATCCAGGCAAGCAATTCCCTAAGGTTCAGGGGATAAGTCAAGTAAGCATCGGCGCCCATCTCCAGCAGGTCGATTCCGGCTGCTTCCTCCTTATCTCTGCCCAGTATGATGATAGGAATATGACGTAGCTGGCGAATATCAATACAAAGCTCATTATCGTTCAACCTTCCCATCTCTTCAGCCATGAGTATCAGGGCAGGATGGCATCTGCCTATCTGGTCCAGAGCTTGCTGGCCCTCAGTGGCGGTTACCACCTGGAACCCTGAATGCTGTAATGCAAAAGTCAAATTGTCCCTCACCTCCATATCAGTATGTATAAGCAGTATCTTGTTCATCTTTTGGTTAAGCACTAATAACAGGATATATGATAAGTACGAAGGTATCAGTACATATGTAGTGGTAAAAGAAGTTAAAAGGTTGAAAGAGGGTTACTTTTAAGTGGAAAAAGGTGTCTAATTGGTTGAATCGTGATGTGGAGTGAAAATGTAACCCATGCCTCTTTCATTGAGGATGACTTTTGGCTGGTGGGGATGTTCCTCCAATTTGGAGCGGAGGCTGTAGATATATTTCTTGAGAAACGCAGGGTCGGCCCGGTAATCTGGTCCCCAGACAGCGTGGAGCAAATCTGCGCGAGTGACTATCTTTCCCTCATTGTTTACCAGCAGGGAAAGAATCTTATACTCAATAGGAGTTAGCTTATGTGTAGTTCCCGATATGCATACCTGATGTTTGTCACAATCTAGGCATATCTTGCCATTGAGGAAACATTGGGAATGGTTATTACTGTAGTTAATGCAGCGGCGCAGAACTGCGTTGACCTTGGCTATAAATTCCATAGGTATGGTGGAGGGGTTGAGCCAGTCATCGGCGCCCATTTCCAGAGCCCTTATCTTGTCTATAACGTCATCACTTGAGCTAAGAACAATGAGGGGTACAGGTGAAAAGCTGCGAATTTGGACTATGAGGTCGAAGTAGTCTATAGTTCCTGAATCGAGATGAAGCATAACGATGTCTGGTAGTTCCCTGTAAATCTGCTCTATGCTTTCCCTCACTTCAATACTCTGTAGTAAGTTTAACTCCGCCCATCTCACCTTCAGGATGATGGAAATAGTTTTTGATAGCTCATCTGATCCGCCAATAAGCAAAACTTTCATCTTTATCCCCAAATAACAAACGAACCCGACCTCGGGAGTTTAGAAAAACCTAGAGCTATTCCTCCTTTCTATTCTCTGCCTGGCCTGATACGACAGAGGTTTAATATTATTCGCTGCATCAGTCTTTTTATTGTAATCAGTAGAATATCCATATAGCCTTTCCAGCACTGGGGTTCGTAGTAACACTTTCTGGGATACTTAGTTGCGTTACTGTAATGAGGGCA
>CAYPSP010000252.1:0-2284 GCA_964413335.1 uncultured Dehalococcoidales bacterium | reverse complement strand
TTCAGCTCATTTAAACCTGGAGTTCAGAATAATTGATAATGCAAATGATAAGATAATTCTCAGTCATAAAGCAGACAGAACAAATATGCTTAAAGAAAAGGACCTTAACTTTTTTGCAGAGGAGATCAGTAGTATTTTTTACGAGGAGCTTAAAGCATTTACCGATAAGATAAAAGATAACAGTCAATTATTTACCAGGGGAAACAAGTAAGACTTAAAGTTTCAGAAATTTCACAATTGTGTTAAAAAGAGAATCGACATCTGTTTCATTTTCACTTGAAGATAATAACCTGAGATTAAGTGGTCAATTGTCACTAAAAGGAGTTAGCCAGTTGATTCTGGATATAGACACATTACTTCAAAACTACACCGGAGAGTCGTTGTTGATCAATCTTGACGAACTTGATTATGCAGATAGTGCCGGTATTACTGCCATCTTTTATGTGAGTGATAAGTATAAAGAAAAGGGGATATCAATTGAGATAGAAGGAGGGAACAGCAATATACAGAGTAAACTTGATTTGTTCAGGCTGAAAAATTCAGGTAAGATTGCAGCGAAATACAAAACCGGCTTTTTTGAAAAGATAGGAAACAATACTTCATACATCTTTAATGAATACATCCTGGGATTTTTCCAGCTTGCTGCTAATATCACATATTGGTCGGTAGCCGATCTCTTTCGAAAACAGACACGAAGAAAAGGAGAATCTGTTAATCAAGCTGTTAATATAGGGGTGAACGCTGTTCTTATTGTTGGAGCAATGTCATTCATTATTGGATTGGTTCTTGCATTACAATCAGCAGCTCAGTTACGTTCCTTTGGAGCAAATATCTATATCGTTGATTTAACTGTCATCGCTATGATGAGTGAAATGGGGCCCTTGATTACTGCCATAATGGTAGCAGGAAGAAGTGGATCGTCAATAGCGGCTGAGATTGCAACTATGAAAGTAACATCGGAAATTGATGCCTTGAAGACCATGGGTTTAAATCCGATAAGATTCATAATAGTACCTAAAATGTATGGAGGAATTTTAACTATTCCTTTCCTTACTATTATTGCTGATATACTGGGTATTGCCGGAGGCTTGGTAATTGCAATTACCCATCTCGGTATTTCACCAACTGTATTTGTTCACCGGATGCAGGAGTCTTTATACATGAAGGATATTATATTTGGTGTTATTAAAAGTATTGTCTTCGCATATATAATCATAATTACGGGTAGCTACTTTGGTCTCAGGGTTAAAAGAGGCGCTGAGGGTGTTGGAAAAGTAACCACTATCGCAGTGGTTGTTGCCATCTCTCTTGTGATAATTGCTGATAGTATCATGGGCTTATTGTTTTACTAATAAAATTTGTTACTTCTACATATATGAAAACTGAAAAAATAATTCAGGTAAATATGCTAACAGCAATAATTGACGATAAAAAAGTATTGTCTGATGTCAGTTTTCATGCTAATAGCGGAGAAATAACAGTTATTCTTGGAAGCAGTGGCTCAGGTAAAACAACAATACTTAAACATTTACTTGGATTATATCCATCTGAAGAAAATACAGTTTCTGTTCTGGGGAAGAATCCATCACAATTGGAAGAATCAGAAGAGAGTGAGTTTTATCAGCAGCTTGGAGTATTTTATCAGAATGGAGCCTTATTAAATTCATATACATTAGGTGAGAACATCGCTCTTCCTCTTGAGCAACATAGTAATCTTCCTTCCGACATGATTGAAAAGATAGTCAGACTAAAACTTCAATTGGTTAACCTTCAGGATTCATATGATATATACCCTTCACAACTTAGTGGGGGTATGCTCAAAAGGGCTGCACTGGCAAGAGCAATTGTACTGGACCCTCCGGTTTTGTTTTGTGATGAACCAGGAGCCGGACTGGATCCGGTTTCAATGGCATCTCTTGATGCACTTATAGTCAATCTTCAGAAATTGTTAGGAATAACTGTGGTAATGATAACTCACGAAGTGTCAAGTATATTAAGAATTGCTGACAGGATAGTTTTTCTTGAGGAAGGAATGGTTATTTTTGAGGGTACTCTTTCAGACGCCTTGAAATTGAAGATCCCCTCTATAAAGGAGTTTTTTACAAAGGGCAGGGGAGAGAGATAAGCTTTTGAAAATAATTAACATTGCTAATAAGTTGTTGCCTGTCGAAATGAGATCATTCATAATTTGTATTCAAAATTTGTCGTTTTTCTTATTCTTTATCATGATATGGGGTATCCAATCATGACCTGTGATTTTCTGTAATAATTTTCTTATACGATA
>CAYPSP010000251.1:0-2287 GCA_964413335.1 uncultured Dehalococcoidales bacterium | reverse complement strand
GGCGTTGCCGGATCTTTCATTACAAACATAAAAATAGAGAATACTCATATATCAATTCAATTCTTTACTCTGGAGTTGGTTTTAGGAGGTGCTAGAATAACGCAAAAACCACAACGAGAAATATTTACTTCTACGGAGAACTGAAATTTAGGTTGCCAAACTAAGGAGGGAGGGTATATATTTTAAATAAAGCAGTGTCAAGCAGTAAATATAGATTAAAGTTTCGATGAATCTATAACAACCAAAACTTTGCAATGGAGGCATAACTTGAATATTTTAGTTTTCAATTGCGGCAGTTCATCCCTTACATATAAAATCTTTGAAGCAAGTGACCCTGATAATATATTAACAGTTCTATCTGGTAAAGCTCACAGGGTGGGCTCCAAGGGGTCTGAGGAATCTTTTATTGAGAATCATTATGAAGGCAGAACAGATAATGAAATAACACCTATCGAAAATAATGGGAAAGCTGCCAGGTTAGCTTTAAAGTATATCTTGGATAAGAATATACGAATTGATTATGTGGGAAATCGTTTTGTACATGGCGGGGCCGAATTTACTCGTACAACCTTTGTTGATGAGAAAGTTTTTAAAAAATTGGCAGATTGCATTCCTTTAGCTCCCATACATAATCCCGTTTCTTTAAGCGTAATTAAAGAAACTAGTGAATTTTTGAAAGATACTCCACAATATGTTGCTATTGATTCCGCTTTTCATTCCGAAATTCCGTATCATGCCTATACATATGCATTGCCTAAACGCATTGTTGAAGAGTTTGGTTATAGAAAGTATGGTTTTCATGGTCTTTCCTATTCTTATGTCACTAAGGAAGCAGCGCGTTTTCTTGGAAAAGATTTAAAAGAACTTAAAATAGTAGCATGCCACCTTGGGACAGGAGGAGCTAGCGTTGCTGCGATTAAAAACGGACATTCCATAGACACCTCTATGGGGTATTCTCCTTTGCCTGGGCTTGTAATGAGTACTCGGTGCGGTGATATAGACCCGATGCTTACCATATATATGATGGTTAAGTATGGTTACAGGCCTGATGATTTGATGGATGTTCTCAATAAGGAAAGCGGACTTCTGGGTATTTCAGGCACTTCAAGCGATATAAGAGATATACTGCACGGTATTTCTGAAGAAAAACCACAAATAGAAATAGCTTTTAAGATGTACATACATCGCTTAAAAAAATATATTGGCAGCTATATAGCGGCATTAAAAGGAGTAGATACTTTTATTTTTACTGATGATATAGGTGTTCATAACTGGGAGGTCAGAGAGAAAGTCTGTGAAAATATGGAATGGTCGGGAATTGTGCTGGATAAGAAAAGAAATGAAAGTGTAACCGACGATAAAATATGCAAGATAAACACAGACGACTCTGATGTAGCTATAATGACTATTCCAACGGAAGAAGAACTTGTTATCTGTTTAGAAGGATTAAAAGTTATTGAACTGGAGGGGAAATGATTTTACTTTTTAGACCAATGCCACCATTTCTGGAATTTTGTAAAGTAGAAAATGGTAAATCTTCTACTGGTAAGGTTTTACTTAATCCTGGAGAATTAAACAAGATAATTGATGATGATGCTCAGATAGAAGGCGTCGGGTATTTATTGCGCCATGGGGGTGAAGTTTTTACAGACACGATAAATATATCAGGGAAAGAGATATTAGATAGAATTGAAAAATGCATCGAATTTTCTCCAGAGTATAACGATCTAACTTTAAAAGTAGCACAAATATTTCTTGAAAAATTTCCGGCAGTACCTCAAGTGCTTTTTTGTGATACCGCGTATTTTGTTAATCTTCCGGATGAAGCTAGTACTTATGCACTTCCATATGCACTTCGCGGACAGGGAATCAGAAGATATGGTGCATATGGTCTGATTCATGAGTGGGTTTGGGGAAAGGTAAAAGATATTAGTAATAACAGTGTTAATAAACTTATAAGTATTCATCTTGGAGATACGCCTAATATTGTTGCAATAAAAGACGGCAATCCTATAGAAACTACAATTGGTTTTACTGATTCCGAAGGGCTACCTTCTTCTCACGGATGTGGAGATGTAGATCCTACTGTAGTTTTCCAGCTTTATTCAAAGGGCATGTCCTTTGAGGGAATATACGATCTATTATCTAATGAAAGTGGATTTACTGGTCTTGCTGGAAAAGAATGCCGTTATTTGGATATTGTTGCAGGTGAAACTGCTTCTAGTATATCTCAGGTGAAGCAAATATTACTATATAATATAATTAAATACATCGGTGCTTTTGTATC
>CAYPSP010000250.1:0-2298 GCA_964413335.1 uncultured Dehalococcoidales bacterium | reverse complement strand
AGTAACCGCAAAAGAAATACGCAGCCGAATAGAGCCACTGGGTAAGCTTGAACCATCAATATCCATCATAGGAAATGGGCCGGCTAGATATTATCGCTTACCTGGAGCAAAGGGAACTATAGGGTTTATTAGTGCAGTCACCGAGCCATTTTGTCGCTGGTGTAATCGTTTGCGTCTGACATCCTACGGACAACTATGCCCTTGCCTATTATCTGATGATGGTATTGATCTTAGAGAACCACTTAGAAATAACAAATATTCTGAAGATGAAATAAGGCGTCTTATCATTGAAGTAGTGGCATCGAAGCCAACTCAGCATAGACTGGCTACTGATAATATTGCATTGACTCGTAAAATGTCTCAGATTGGAGGCTAATAACTCTTACCACTAAGAAAGGAATAGATAATGCTTGATTTAACAGATGAGAATATGTTCCGACCTGTCAGTATGATAGATGTTACTGAAAAAGCCGAAACGGTGCGCGAAGCTATAGCAAAAGGCAAGATTAGCATGAGTGCTTCTACTCTGGAACTTATTAGAGAAGGAAAGATATTAAAAGGGGATATACTGGCTGTATCTGAAACAGCAGGTATTTTAGCAGCCAAGGATACCCCAAAACTTATACCACTTTGCCATCCATTATTACTTACGGATATTTCTATTGAATACTATCTACCACCTAATGGTAATTATATTGATATTATTGCCAAAACTAGGGGTACCGGAAAAACAGGTTTTGAAATGGAGGCTTTAATCGCAGTGGCTGTAAGTGCACTTAATATTTATGATATGTGTAAAGGCATAGATAAAAGCATGAGTATTGATCAAATTAGACTAATGAGGAAAAGTGGTGGTAAAAGTGGGGTTTATGTTGCAGAAACAGAAAATAGTCAAAATAATAGTAAATGCGGTAAACTAATAGCTGTTTGTATAAGTGAAACGGATGATTCGAAAGTTCCTGTTGAAAAAGCTGTCTTACGTAAAGGTTATGGTTTAGTTGGAGATATGCATGCAGGTAGTTCCCGTCAGGTAAGTCTCCTGTCAAAAGAAACTATTGATAAGATGTTAATAGCTTTAAGTAGTGTCAATTATAAACGAATGCAGTCACAAAAAATCGAAATACATCCTGGAGATTCTGCAGAAAATCTACTCATTGAAGGGTTAGACCTAGTCTCTTTACCGCTCAATACCAAAATCCATATTGGAGAAAAAGCTTTACTTAAAGTTTCTCAGATAGGTAAGAAATTTCATAAACCAGGTTATTACTTGCTTCCACTTGAAGGTATATTCGCTGATGTTATAAAAGGTGGGGTTGTTCAAGCTGGTGATGATGTGGTTATCGAATCTGTCTATTAATACCGTATTATAAAACCATTAAAATAGCCTACATGATCTGACCACTCTATCTCTATTTCTGATACCGTTGAGTATTGAGGGCCTTCTCGTAAACTTTTTATTATGTTTTCTAAGTGGCTCTGTTCACCAACTGCTTTAATTTCTACAGTATCTCCATCAGGTAAATTACGTACATACCCTTGTAAATTGAGTTTAATCGCAAGTTCTTTAACGAAATAGCGAAAACAAACGCCCTGAACATGTCCACGAACTTTGACTGTAATCTGAGTTTTATCTGCCATATTTTGAACGTGCAGAATATTACTAAAATAATTATGCTACTAGCATCACTATTCTTGCTCTTTTGGCCTCCTTTTTTTAATTACTTCAACTACAGTATCTGGTTGATATTCAGAAGGTATTAATTGCTTATTAGTTCCTTTTTTATTCTTTTTCTTTTCTTTATGTCCAAAGTCTTTTTTTCCCATCTCAATATCTCCTTAATGTAAGCAATTTGTTCATGTTATGAGTATATTATAAATAGTTTCCAGCAATCAGATTAAACATTTTCACATTAATTACCTACTCTCAAATTTACAAATATTAATCCTATATTTAGTATAACAAGAGTGCTTTATTTGATACAAGATATGATAAGCTAGCACATTTGGTTGATAAGATAGTTTAGTCAGGATATAATTTCCAGTAATGGGGATTAGTCTAGCGGTAGGACGACTGATTCTGGATCAGTTAGGCCAGGTTCGAATCCTGGATCCCCAGCCAATTATTATTATATTCTTAAATAGCTTTAGTTATTTGTTCCTCGTAGGTAAGATACGATAAACTTATATAGTACCTTAATTAAGTAATGTTGTAGATATATATAAATGTGGCGCATTCGTCTAGGAGTTTAGGACACCTCCCTCTCAAGGGCAATTTAGCTTCAAAATTCACAGTTTTTT
>CAYPSP010000249.1:0-2308 GCA_964413335.1 uncultured Dehalococcoidales bacterium | reverse complement strand
ATGCCATAATGTTAACACCATGTTGCCCCAGAGCCGGCCCCACAGGAGGGGCTGGAGTGGCTTTACCAGCCAATATTTGTAATTTGATAACAGCAGTTATTTTCTTCTTTGCCATATTAAATCTTTTCTACCGACAGGAAATCTAAATTTACGGGTGTTTCTCTACCAAAAAGTGACAGCATAACAACTGCACGGCCTCTATCTGCGTTAACCTCATCAATCTTCCCAATGAAATCAACAAACGGCCCACTAGTAACTCGAACACTGTTCCCTTTCTCGAATGCCACTTTAACTTCGGATGGCACTTCAACCATGCGCTGTAATATTTTGTCTGCCTCTTCTACTGACAGGGGCACTGGTTTAACACCCGTACTAACAAAACCAGCAACACCCGGTGTATTACGTACTATATCCCAACTACGTTCATCCAAATCCATCAGAACCATTATATAACCTGGAAAAGCTTTTTTACTTATAGTTTGACGTTTACCACTTTTAATTTCAATTTCTATAGCTGTTGGTATAACCACATCAAATATCTTATCCTCTATATCCATATATTTAATGCGCTGAACTAAATTCCTCCTGGCACGTTCCTCATGTCCAGAAGATACATATAACAGATACCATCGTCCACTTGATTCCAAATTACGTTCACCCACCCAATATCATCTCAGTCAACACTTTCGTAAAACCATAGTCAAGAATTCCCAATAACCCTCCAACAAAAACACATATAACCATAACCAGAACACTTAACCTGAAAGCTTCTCTCCTTGTCGGCCATTGTGCTTTCTTTAACTCTTCTATTGATTCCCTGAAAAAGTTAAATCTTGACTTTCTTTTAGCAGGTGCCCCAATAACTTTTCTTGATTTAGTTTTTTTTATATGACTGGGCATAAATTTACTTTACTTCACGATGCAAGGTATGTACTCTGCAACGCGGGCAATACTTCTTTAATTCCAAACGCTGCGTATCATTCCTTCTATTTTTAACAGTGGTGTAATTTCTTTCCTTACACTGACCACATGCTAGATGGATTATACTACGCAGATCTCCTTTTTTGGCCATATCTCTACTTAATCACCTTAGTGATAACACCAGCACCCACAGTCCTACCACCTTCTCGTATTGCAAAACTCAAACCTGCCTCCATTGGCACAGGATAAATCGTTTTAATAAACATATGATTTAAACTGTCACCAGGCATAGCCATTTCCACTCCTTCGGGTAGAGTAATAGAGCCTGTTATGTCTGCAGTCCTTATAAAGAACTGCGGTTTGTATCCATTAAAAAACGGGGTATGCCTTCCTCCCTCTTCCTTCTTAAGTATATAGACTTCCACCTCAGCTTCAGTATGAGGGGTGACAGTACCAGGCGCAGCCAAAACCTGTCCTCTTTCTATTTCATCCCGGTCTACTCCTCGCAGCAATATACCCACCGCATCTCCTGCCTCTGCTTTGTTCATAATTTTATGGAACATCTCCAGGCTAGTCGCTACCGTTTTCTTAGTCGGTTTCAATCCCACTATTTCAACTTCATCGCCTGCTTTTATCACTCCCTGATCAACCTTACCCGTTGGTACTGTGCCTCTTCCTTTAATGCTAAACACATCTTCCACTGGCATAAGAAAAGGCTTATCCTTATCTCTAACCGGCATAGGAACATATTCATCAACAGCATCCATCAACTTCCATATTGGTCCACACCAGGGACATTCCCTCTTACCACAACCACACTCCAGTGCCTTCAATGCACTCACTCGTACTATTGGTATATCATCACCAGGAAATTCGTAATAGGAGAGCAATTCCCGTACTTCCATCTCTACCAAATCCAGTAATTCTGGATCTTCCATTTGATCGACTTTATTTAGAGCAACCAGTAGGCGGGGCACATTCACCTGTTTCGCCAGCAGGATATGTTCACGTGTTTGTGGCATAGGCCCATCATCCGCTGCAACCACCAAAATAGCACCATCCATCTGAGCTGCCCCAGTTATCATATTCTTAATATAATCAGCATGTCCTGGGCAATCAACATGGCAATAATGGCGCTTATCAGTTTCATATTCAATATGAGAGATAGCGATTGTCAGTCCACGTGCTTTTTCTTCAGGAGCATTATCAATAGTATCAAAGGCACGAAACTGTGAAAACCCTGCTTTGGAGAGCACTTGCGTTATCGCCGCAGTAAGGGTTGTCTTCCCATGGTCAACATGCCCAATCGTACCTACATTCAGATGATACTTTGTTCGTTCAAATGTTTTCTTTGCCATTTAAATATCCTCCTTAATCTAAAAGCCCA
>CAYPSP010000248.1:0-2330 GCA_964413335.1 uncultured Dehalococcoidales bacterium | reverse complement strand
GCTACAGCCTGTTCAAGGGTTCGTAGCGAATGCAGCGGCGGCTTCTGTTATTGAAGCTGCCTCTCATTTTGGCATCCCGGTGAGCACCACTCATTGTGCCAGTACTGCAATTATGGGGGTGGGTGCTACCAGGCGCCTCTCTGCCGTAAGGTGGGGGATAGCCAGGAAAATCGTAATGACATGGGTTGTTACTTTCCCTGCCTGTGCTATTCTTGGTTGGTTTATTGCTACTGTTCTGAAGTTTCTTTAATAGTACGCTGCCAAGAAAGCTCTCATCCAGCTGCTTCCCCTTTTGTAGAAAACAGCTGGACGAAAGTAAATACGTCTTTATTTTAGAGACTGGGTAAACCTTTACCCAGGTCAGTCAACGTCTGTATCTTGTTCTGTATCTCCTGTATCTGAACCTTGTTGTCAGTTGCATACTGTAGTGCTTTCTGATAGAACATCTCTATTTTTGGCACTGAGGACAACTGAGACAGGATAAGAGTGACATCGATGAAGTGTTTCTCTCCAGGGAAATCACCACCCCTTATCAGGGCACTGGGAGCGATTTCTTTCAGGTACTCGCTTATACTTTTAACCATATCCATGTTCATCTCTTTGGGAGGACCAGATACAGCGTAAATAATCTTGCTGGAATCTTTCGGGTCACAACTGATAGACAGGTTACTGATGGCAGCATCAAGTGCCTGTGAACCCCTGAAACTCTCCAGGGCCTTCTCTCTGAAATGTTTCTTTCTTATTTCCCATGGAAACCGTAGTGATGGAAGTTCAGTTCTGCCAAGCCCGAGGGCTGTCCATCCTTCTATTGTGGCTATCAGGTCTCCGGCATCAATGGTTCTTGCTCCCACATGTTTCTGTTTGGTTACCTCACCGGCGCACATCAGGTCATAGAAGGGGAGGACGATTGCCCTGTTTATTTGTTCAATGTTATTAATCAAGCTGGCATCTTTTCTAACATAGCGTTGATTATCTGCCAGGAATACGGCATCTACCACCTCGTAGATGGATTTCAGGCAGGTAGCAGTGTTGAATACACTTCTGGCTTCACTGTTAATCTCATGCTCAAAAGGCAGGACAACAAGGGCGTAAATTGGCTTGGAAAGGTAGCGTTCCTTGATCATCTGAGCCAGAATTGGTATTGCTCCTGAGCCAGTACCGCCAGCGGTTCCGGCAACCAGCAGGAAAGCATGGCTTTCATAGATACCGGCCTCCGCTTTCATTGCATCTATTACTTTATCCCCGTCTTCTCTGGCAAGTTCTGCTCCAAGCTCGTTTATCTTACCTACTCCATGTCCCAAAGTCTGGCGTAAACCGATAATGATACGATGCAGGTAATCTTTCTTGATATAATTCAGCCCTGTCAGGTCTGCCTGGTCCGTATTTACAGCAAAGACATTTGGAGCGAGATGTGTCTTGCGCTCAACCTGTGCCTTTCGGTCGAGTCTGGCAAACTGGTCAGCAATTCTGGAACCGCATTGTCCTAAGCCGATGACCGTTAATTTCATTTATTGCCTCCTGCGTTTTAATTTGTGTCTTACCTTTGCAGTATACGTTATTAGTCATAAATGTCTCTGCCTCGTCTCAACAGTACGAAGGCCAGGAATGATAAAAGGACTACTACCAGGACAATAATAGTGATGAATGACCATAAAGGTAAAAGTCCAGATTTGAAAGAGGAGGTAGCGCTCCAGCCACTATCATTCATGGCTCCGTCGATGGCTTTTACTCTCCAGTAGTAGCTGCCATAGCCTAGTGCGTTTACCTCTGTCAACGTGTAACTGGTTTCGCTTAGTCCTGACTTGGATATCAGCACTGGGGTAAACTCCGGATTATCTGCTAACTGTAGCTCATAGCTGACACCGCTTGGGTCTGTTATCTCTGCCCATTCGAATTCAGGAGTTACCTTTTTTACAAAGCTCAGGCGAGTGTCATCGGCTGGTGCCTTTAATGCAGGAACAGCGGGGGCCGTTGACTCCATGGTGAAGGTGTAGCTTTTTGAGGTCGCGCCATAGCTAACAACCACTGTGTGGGTTGCCTGGTGAGTGTTCTGGGTGTGAGTAGCAGGAAAGCTGATGGCTGGTAGATTTCCAGTAGCATCGGTTTTACCGCTTTTTGCGGTGATGCCATCATATTTCACAGTGACAGTGGTGCTTACCGGAAGTCCAGTACCGCCAATAATTATTTCGGTACCAATATTTCCCTCAGTGGGAGTCATTGATAGTGTTGAGATTATTTCGAAGTTCAGCTCGTCTAGGTGGCTTTCATCTGTATTATCTCCCTCGACTGTTATGGTGTAGGTACCTGCGCCTGTGGTGGGCACCTTGAAG
>CAYPSP010000247.1:0-2353 GCA_964413335.1 uncultured Dehalococcoidales bacterium | reverse complement strand
TTCATGGTTCATAGCAATACCATCACATACAGCAGTTGTGTTACCTACGAAAGGAACGCCTCCTTTACTCCTGACTCCTTCCTTAACAGCCTGTGCTATTGATTCTAAATGAACATGTCCAGGTACAATATCATTACTGCTGCTAATTATCCCAATAAAGGGTTTATCCCAGTCATCAGTTGAGCAACCTCTTGCATACAACAAAGACCTATGGGGTGCACGTTCAATGCCTATTTTTACTGCGTCGCTTTTCAATATTACCTCCTAATGATTAAAATGATTAAAGTGTAGACTCTAGCACGCACAGTCAATTGGTTTCAAGTATAGTAATTTTATTAATTCTCTGTAAATGTCGGCCACCATCGAAGTTTGTAGATAAAAATGTTCTCACGATATCCAACGCTACACTGGTTTCAACATCCTCACCCTTTAGACAAAGAATATTTGCATCATTATGTTTTCTTGCTCTGTCTGCCGTAAGAGCATCGTAACATAAAGCTGCTCTTATCCCTTTTATCTTATTGGCTGCAATACTCATTCCCACACCAGTTCCACATATTAAAATTCCTATCTTAGCATTACCTGAACCTACCCCTTCTGATACTTTCCTGGCGATATCAGGATAGTCAACAGAATCAGTGTTATAACAGCCATAGTCTTGATAATTATGGTCTAGCTCACGCAAATAAGCCATTACCTTTTGCTTTAAATAAAACCCTCGGTGGTCACAACCTATAGCAACATTCATAATTGTCCCTTCCTTTGGCGATAATCATTTATAACACGCTCAATATCACTTTGGGAAATTATTCCATGGCGTAAGATAACAGGTTCCACACCAGTAATATCTATTATAGTAGACTCTCTACCGCCAGGAGTATTACCTCCATCAATAATCAGGTCAATATAATTTCCTAATTGTCTCCGTACCTCATCTGCTGTAAGTGCATTTTGCCCTCCGCTAATATTTGCACTTGTGCCAATTATTGGATTACCAAGATATTTGATAAGTGCCAATGGTATTGGATGCTTTGGCATTCGAACTGCCACTGTAGGCTGGCTGGAAATGCATTCGGGTAGAGTACTGGCCTTCTGCATAATAAGAGTCAGTCCTCCGGGCCAGAAGTATTTCGCCATTAGAAAGGCCATTTCAGATATCTCGTCAGTTAGCTTTTCAAGCTGAGAGATATTGCTAAGAAGCAATGGAAAAGGCATATCTTCAGGCCGTTTTTTTACATCGTAAATCCTCTTTATAGCTTTGCAATTATAAATATCAGCTCCTAGACCATAAACAGTGTCAGTAGGAAATGCAATTATCCCACCTGTTTTGAGAGTATTCACCCCTCTTTCAATTAACTCTCTTGATATATCTATTTTCTGTCCCTTTACTGTAGATGTGCTTTGGAATTAGATACTACCAATGGTATAAAAACTACCAGTAATTTAGAATATTTTCTATTAGTCAGTGCTTAAATCTCACTCAGTAAAACTGTAGAAATATCTACTATACATCCATCTTTCTTACTGACGACTAATATTCATCAATCAGTAAGGACATTAACATGGTGCAGTACGACTATTTCTTCTATTGGTTAATTTCTCCCCTTGACGCTAGTATACCACAATGATAATCTTGCATGATTATGCCAAGTTTAAATGATAAACAAAAAACTAAATTACATAGCCATCGGGTCTCTGCTAGCGATGATATTGAAGTTTCTACTTATTTAGAAATTGCTAAGGGATTAAAAATAGAAAAGACTTTACCTGAAACTAAGCCACTTTCGCTCGCTAAGCGGGAAACCATCATAATTATTGACTTTGGTTCGCAGTATACCATGCTTATTGCAAGGCGAATACGGGAATGCCATGTCTACTGTGAGATTGTACCTTATAATGCTCCTTTAGAAAAAATAGCATCTCTTGAACCTCGAGGATTTGTTCTCTCTGGAGGACCTTCTAGTGTTTATGTTTCAAATGCACCTCTACCTTCAGAAAATATTTATGAACAACATATACCTATAATGGGTATTTGTTATGGTATGCAAGTTGTCACGCATCAGTTAGGAGGGCTGGTATTACCGGGGGAACGAAATGAATATGGCCAATCGATGCTGGACATAAGTGATACTACTAATCCTCTATTCATAGGGCTCCCAAGTACTTTACCAGTATGGATGAGCCATGGTGACCATGTGATAGATATGCCACCTGGCTTTAAAGCCTTAGCGCAGACTGAAAATTCTCCTGTTGCTGTCATGGGTAATAATGAACACATTTATGGGCTCCAGTTTCATCCTGAAGTAGCTCACACACCACATGGTAAAGAAATATTTGAAAATTTCGTTCATAC
>CAYPSP010000246.1:0-2359 GCA_964413335.1 uncultured Dehalococcoidales bacterium | reverse complement strand
TTAGAAGGTACAAAGATAATGGTGAATTATTAGAAGGGCCAGAACAAGTAAAAAGATTGCCAGCCACACTTTGAGAATATAAGAAATATGTCTTTGTCTAATACAAGATTTTCTGATAATCATTTAAATAATAACCTCAATCTGATTTCTCCATCTGGCATACGAAAATTCTTTGATATATTATTTTCTTTGGATGGAGTTGTTTCTCTTGGCATCGGCGAACCAGATTTTGTTACACCAAGACATATCAGAGACGCAGCTACATATGCTTTAGAGAAAGGCTATACTATGTATAGTTCAAATTATGGTCTTATTGAACTGCGCCAAGAACTTTCGCAACATTTGAAGACTCACTACAATGTTAATTATGAACCAGAGAATGAAATACTGATAACCGTAGGTACCAGTCAAGGTTTAGATATAGCATTGCGAGCTATAATTAATCCAGGCGATGAAATAATAATACCAGATCCCTGTTATGTAGCATATTCTCCCTGTATTGTTTTAGCTGGTGGTGTTCCAGTCCCTGTTCTTACAAGTATAGAGAATGACTTTTCTATCAAAGCAAGTGATATAGAAAAATGTATTACGAATAAAACTAAAGCTATACTTATAGGTTATCCTTCTAACCCCACTGGTGCAATCGTGTTAGTAGAAGAACTAAACAAAATTGCAGCGTTAGCAGAAAAATACAATATATTAGTGATATCTGACGAAATATACTCTCGTCTGGTTTATGGTGTGACCCATACTTGCTTTTCCAGCATATCTGGTATCAAAGATAAAACTATTCTTCTTGGTGGCTTTTCTAAAACTTACGCTATGACCGGATGGCGGATAGGTTATGTAGCTGCTAACAGGGATTTTATTGAAGCAATGACCAGGATTCATCAATATACAATGTTATGCGCTCCTATCATGGTTCAAATGGCAGCTATTGAAGCATTAAGACATGGTGAAGAAGATATAAGAATGATGGTCAATGAATATGACAAACGTAGACGTTTATTGGTTAATGGCCTGAATTCAATTGGCTTAAAATGCTTCGAGCCAAGTGGGGCATTTTATGCATTTCCTTCAATACGGGCTACTGGCATGACCTCAGATGAATTTTCAGAGAAACTGCTTATGGAAGGAAAGGTGGCGGTAATTCCTGGGTCTGCTTTTGGTTCTGGAGGTGAAGGGTTTGTTCGATGTTCATATGCTACTCCATCAATAAATATTGAAAAAGCACTAGACAGAATGAGCAAATTTGTAACCAAATACAACAGAGTTTAGAAAACTACATTATAAAACTTAAGTAATTTAGTGACCAATCATTAGCCCTCTACAATAAATTTGACATCAATTTATTGTTTGGTATTAAATACTTGCTAATGTGGTTCTATCCCCTCGGGAAGTGGGGATATGTACTGGACTCCACCTTTTGATTTATTGAATTCATCTTTGGCTGCTTGTAATATTTCAGGTTTAAGTTCCAGGTCTAGTATTGTCAATGCCATGGTTTTAGCAGCTAGCATCATACCTTTAAAACCAATATTGGAACCAGACGATGCGGTACATTGCCAGCTATGTCCTGATATGCCAATTGGCTTGCAACATGTAGTGAATTGCCCTGTTGGAGTTATCTGTGATACGTCACCCACATCAGTAGAGCCTGCTCTTATATCCCCTTTAGAAAAACCACCTACATTATCAAGGATTTTCTCACAAAGTGGATTACCTATATCTTCGACTGCCAAACCATAGTCTTTAATCGCAGCATCCACAACTGTTGTATCAAGGGTTTCTTTAAGTTTGTTAGCAAACATTTTGTCATTATCACTGAATTCAGGAGCCCCAATTATATTCATCTTCTCAATTGTAAGATTGTTTATTACTTCGTTTGGCAGATATTCGTAACCACCAGTAATAAATTGGACATCAAAAGAAGTCCCGGTCATCAAAGCAGCTCCTTTAGCTATATCTATAACTCTAGGATATATTTCCTCTACCTGAGATCGGCGAGGAGCACGAACAAAATACCAAACCTGCGCATAATCAGGAACAATGTTTGGTGCTAACCCTCCACTGGTTACTACACAATGTATACGAGCTTCATGAATGACATGTTCACGAAGGTAATTAACTCCAACATCGGTAAGCATAACGGCATCTAAAGCACTACGCCCCATTTCTGGATTTGAACCAGCATGTGCAGAAACACCATGAAAATTTAGCTTAAATGAATTCAGGGCATTGCTAGAACCATTCCATGCTGTATTAGCATACATGGGATGCCATGTTACTGCTGCATCAATATCATTAAAAACACCAGACTTGGCCATGAATACCTTCCCCACAAGTGTTTCCTCTGCAG
>CAYPSP010000245.1:0-2362 GCA_964413335.1 uncultured Dehalococcoidales bacterium | reverse complement strand
TACCCCGAAAAAATATTATGATATTTCAAATACAATTGGAAAATAACAGCTTATAAACTATTCTTTTTTTATTTAAGCCTATTGCTTAAATGTGACCTTTGGTATAATAAGTAAGGGTAAAGTAAAAATTAATAGCTATAGCTGAATGGCAAAGGAGGATAAAGATGTTAAAGAAAATACTTGTTCCATTAGATGGGTCGGAACTTGGAGAACTTGTCTTGCCATATGTAGAGGAAATGGGGAGAAGACTGGATTCGGAAATTGTCTTGTTACATTTTTGCCTGCCTGATTTAGAGCAGTTTTGTCATGAGCACCAGATATATCTCCAGCACATATCCCAAATTGTGAAAAGACATACTAAAAGTACTGTGAAAACCGTTGCCTTGGCAGGACGGGCTAATAGAATTATTGTGGATTATGCTCTAAATGAAGATGTAGGTCTTATCGTTGGGTTAAGCCGTAGTGAATCCGATACAAGTAAATGGACTATAGGAAGCACGGCGGACAAAGTAATAAGAGAAACTAGTAAACCTGTACTTATCTTGAATAAAGTGCTTATTCCCCTGGATGGTTCACGTGCAAGTGAAGCTATTTTACCTTATGTAAGAAACTTCATGTACGGTATTAGCAAGGATGAAGAAACAGAAGTAACACTTTTACGTGTGTTATCTCCATCTCATCATGTTCCTGTTGGAGAAGCAGTTGTTATAGTTCCATACACTGATGTAGAACTATCTCAGCTTAAGGAACAGGCAGAAAGCTACTTAGTGGAAATCGGGAAAGAATTAGAACAAGATGGAATTATTGTTCACTGTGATGCAGTTACTCGATCTAATTCTACTGCCGATCAGATTCTTGACGTAGCTAAAAAGAGTAAAATTAACCTTATTGCTATGTCGACACATGGTAGAACTGGAATCAGTCGCCTTTTCTTGGGAACAACTACTGACCGGGTGCTACACAGCATTAATATACCAATCTTGTTGATTAAACCTACTGAAGACTAGAGAGTATTCTTAAGGTAAGGTTTGAATCAATAGCCAACATCGGTTCCGGCAAAGAAGATTAACATTAGGACGAAACTTAGAGTGATTACCGCTAGCCCTGTATCGAATAATTTCTCGTATTTGGCTTCTCCTCCTTCATGTTTGGCTACTAAACCTAAGGATGTAGCTGTGATGATAACACCGATGAGACTAACGCCGAAGATAAAATAGGTCATAACCACCTCCTTTGTGTATCAGTATAATTGCTAACTAAATTACCCTTGTTGAATTCTGTTTCTATAGACCTAATACAATAACATAACTTTATTGGATATACTATCCTTTTTTCAAATGGCAGTAAATTTTAACACTAATATATTATAAATTGCGTATACTATTTATATATTTACAGGGTATTGGATGGAAATATATTTCTTTTTAAAAACCTTTATTTCAGCCTCGGTTTGTGTTAGTAGGGATACCAATGTAATTGGTAATTAAACTTTGGCTAGTAAAAATAAAATGCTAACATATTGTGTAAGTTGTTTTGTTGTTATCGAAAAAACATCCGTGGGGAAGTGTCGGAATTGGCAGACGAGCATGACTTAGGATCATGTGCTGCAAAGCGTGGGGGTTCGAGTCCCCCCTTCCCCAGTAATATTTCTGGTAGTCTATAAGGCTGATTGAATATTGGTAATGTGAATAGTTAGAGCGTAAATTAAATGCAATCTGTGCTAGCATCTATACCATTTAGGAAACTAATAACGTAATTTCAATTAGACTTTAATAAAACGTAAATATACTTATCTAATAGCTTTTACTCACAATAATTTGCTTACTATACTTGTAGATAAAAACAGATTAGTTTAGAATGAGGCTAATTGAAGAATGGTAATGATGCAAACAGCCAAATACCTATTGAAGAGAACTAGTATTTAACATAGTTATCTTCCGTTGGGGGTAGGTTCGCTATGTTTGGTGTTGATAATAAACTTCGGAATATTTTACCTATTGTTATAATAGAATCCAATATGTCGAGGCCTGTTTCTTTTCGTGGTACAGGTTTTCTGATAGCTCCAAATATTTTAATAACCTGTTGGCAGTGTGTGCGGGATGCTCTTCAGGAAAAACAACGATATGCAGTAATGTTTGAAGAAAGTTCTGGATATTCAATCCATAGTCTCCTGGATATTAAGCAACATAGTGAAGGACTGGATCTTGCTGTAGCGCATGTAGATTTAGCCTCTGGGCAGGGCCTCCGCATCGGTGTCAGAGAAGCATTACCTGGTGATGAGGTAATAGCATATGGATATTCTCCAGGAGAAAGGGTGTTTGCTGGAGAGCAAATATCGATCTCTCAACTCAATCCCAGGCTT
>CAYPSP010000244.1:0-2363 GCA_964413335.1 uncultured Dehalococcoidales bacterium | reverse complement strand
TTGGGGCCGTATCTCAGTCCCCATCTGGCTGACCATCCTCTCAGACCAGCTACTGATCATCGCCTTGGTGAGCCGTTACCTCACCAACTAGCTAATCAGGCATAGACCCCTCTGCGAGCGTCCGAAGACTTTAATAAACAAGAAGTACTTGTTCAACGTATGCTGTATTAGCTTACCTTTCAGCAAGTTATCCACCACTCACAGGCAGGTTATCTATGTATTACTCAGCCGTTCGCCACTAAATTATAATCCGAAAACTATAACTCCGTACGACTTGCATGCATAAAGCACACCGCCAACGTTTATCCTGAGCCAGGATCAAACTCTCTATTATAAAACCTTACCTTCAATTTACTATTCAATTGTTAATGTACACGTGCATAAAATACACGTGAGGATATGTTACTAGCATTTCGCTTTATTGTCAAATGAGTTATGATACTTTTTAGAGTAACTTGCTATTGATATGCTAGTTCTATAATGTAATCAATGTTAATATATAAAAACTTTTTGATGGAGAATGTCTATGTCAATTAATGAACAAAAAAAAACGAATGTAAATTGCATAACTAAAGGAAAACTGAGTTGGTATTATGTAGAAAAGCCAACTCTAACTGAAGTCCAGTATTTAGCTGATAAATTTAATTTCCATCCTTTAGATTTGGATGATGTTCTAAGTATAGTGCAACGTCCTAAAATTGATGAATATGAAGATAGAGTGTTCATGGTTCTCCATTTTCCAGTTTTTGACAAGGAACATCACATTACTCGTCCTATTGAAATAGACATATTTGTTGGGGAAAACTACGTTGTCACGGTGAACAAATCAGCAAGTTTCAAACAATTGGCAAGGTTATTTCATGAATATAAAACTATCGATGAAAGTCGGCAGAAATATATGGGTAAAAGTTCAGGATTTCTACTGTATAGTATACTTGATAGATTAGTTGATTACTGTTTACCAATACTAAGTAAAGTTACTGAAAATATTGACGACATTGAAGAAATTATCTTCGAAAAAACCGTACCAAAAACAGTTCGTGAAATCTCTATTATTCGGCGAGACCTTATCTCTTTTCGGCGTATAATTAGACCTCAAATCGCAGTAATAGAGACTTTAGAGAATGAAGAATACCCCTTTTTTAGGGAAGATCAAGAAATTTATTTTGGAGATGTGGCAGACCAGTATCGTAAGATATGGGATGGATTGGAAGACTGTAAGGAAGTCGTTGATGGACTAGCAGAAACAAGTAACTGGTTGACATCACATCGTATTCAGGAAATCATGAGTGTGTTGACTATTGTTATGGCACTTCTAGCTCCGGCAACTTTAATATCCGGTATCTTTGGCATGAATATTCCCCTACCAGGAGGAATCAGCAATGGAAGTTCTACGTCTTTAATTATTATCTTATTAACCATGTTCCTTATTGCAGTGGGGATGTTTGCTTACCTGCGTCACCGTAATTGGATTTGATCATTGTATTATATAAAGGATTTTTATAATAAGTGTCAAATCTGATGTCATTAATTTAATATTATATTGTCATGATTTATAACAGCGATAGTGTATAAGCGTTAATGGTGAAAGTTAAATATAGGTGTTATACTCCAAAATATCTTCTTTACAGGATAGGTAAATAGTTTTGTTACTGACTATTGATATAGGTAATACAAGCATAAAGTTAGGTATATTTGATAACGATAATTTAATAATGAGCTGGCAATTGGCCACCGAATTGAACCGCCAGTCAGATGAATATGGGATGTTATTGCTATCTTTGTTACGCAACAAAAACATAAATTCCTGTGATATTAATGGAGTTGTATTATGTAGTGTTGTTCCACCTTTGGTTACGACTTTCCAGAAAACAAGCCAAAAATATTTAGGCATTTCACCATTAACAATTGAAGCTGGAATAAAAACAGGGGTACGTATATGTGTGGAAAATCCACGTGAACTTGGGCCAGATCGCGTAGTAAATGCTGTAGCTGCACATTCACTATATGGTGAATCTGTCATTGTTATCGACCTTGGTACTGCTACGACGTTTGATGTTATCTCTAAAGCAGGTGATTATGTAGGTGGAGTTATTGCACCAGGAATCAATATAGCCAGTGAAGCCCTATTTCTTCATACGGCCGTGCTTCCTAGAATTGAATTTAGCCAGCCAATGGAGGTAATAGGGAAAAATACAGTTACTGCAATGCAATCTGGTATTTTTTATGGCTATATTGGTCTCATTGAAAATATTGTAAAACGAATTGAACAATATTTAAATTACAAATCAACAATAGTAGCTACTGGTGGTTATGTTCAACTGATAAATGAGATTACTATAATAGATAAAATAGAACCTGCT
>CAYPSP010000243.1:0-2375 GCA_964413335.1 uncultured Dehalococcoidales bacterium | reverse complement strand
TTTAAATAACATTTCACGTATTACTTCGCTACTTGTATCACGGCGCTTACCCTGAGAACCCTTATCACTAATTGTCAATATTCCTAGTTTGTATTTTAATTCAGGCATATAATTATCTTTTCTTTATAGAAATATCCAAATTTTTTATTTCACCTATATCTTTTAGATTTGATATCATAGCTATTAAAGATTCAGAAATAATATCTTGAACAAATGGCTTTATGAAAACTTGTTTACCGTTAATAAATAGTGATGCATTAGTTCCTAGTATATGTAGTATATTACGTTCGATGAAATCAGCAATTTTACTGGCATCATTTAAAGGAATCTGAGGTACATCTAAATCAAGATGTTTATCTGTAGCTATAGCAGATAAAATCTGTATTGGACATGCCAGTTTGCCACCAGATTGTTCACGATAAACCTCAATTTTAGGAATATTTCCTTTTTTGAAACCTTCAAATAATACAAGATCTACAGAACCCCCAATAATTCGGAGGATCTCAGCGATACTGGAATCAGAATCCACATTCTTTATAAGTACGAGACTATCGGTTGAACTGACAACTGTAATTGTGCTTCCCGCTTGATCAAATCTCCAGCTATCCTTGCCTTCTTTATCAATTTTTATTTTACCATGACTGTGTTTAACTGCTGCTACATGCATACCTCTATTATTAAATTCAACAATTAATCTTTCAATAAGGTTAGTTTTGCCAATTCCTGACTCGCCTACAATAGCTATTGCATTTACCATTAGCCTTATCCTTTACCAATTAAGCATTTGTACCTGTACTATATCTCCAGCCTTAACACCATTCGTGTTTTCTGGAATAATTGCTAATCCGTTAGCTTTAATCATCGAAGTTAGAATGCCGGAACCCTGCGGGCCTGTCAGACATACATGATATACATTGCCTGCTTTAGAAACAACGACCCTAGCGTAGATGCGACGACCGTCATTGTTCTTTACATCATTATCAATAACAGCTTCAATTGTAGGTTTAGAAGTATTTTTTATTCCCATCATTTTGAGTATAGCCGGTCGAGCAAATTGCTCAAAAGTAACCATTGAGCTAACAGGATTACCTGGCAACCCAAGATGTAGCATCTTTCTATTACCATCCGTGATAGTACCAAATGCAGATGGCTTTCCTGGTTTCATATGTACTGTCCATATTGCTATTTCCCCACGTTTGGATAATACATCCTTAACAACGTCATAATCTCCCATAGATACACCACCAGAAGTGATAAGCATGTCACAACCTCTAGCTTCATCTATTTTATTTTCAATTGATGCAATTGAGTCACGTCCTATCCCAAGTATTTTGGGATTTCCGCCGTAACGTTTTATTTGTGCGGCAATAGAATAGGCATTGCTATTGTAAATCTTACCTGGAGTAAGTGTTTGCCCAATATCAATAAGTTCATCTCCAGTAACTAAAACAGCAACAACAGGACGCCGTATGACAAGAGCTTTAGAGTACCCAAGAGATGCCAATCCTCCAATGTCAGAAGGACGTAATATGGTTCCATTTGGTATTACCATCATTCCTTTAGAGATATCTTCTCCTTTAAGCCGTATATTCAGTCCTTTCTTCGCTTGCCTCATTATTCTAATTACTGATGTATCTTCATTAGACAATTTACGTTTTACCTCATCGGTATCTTCAAATTGCACAACTGCATTAGCTCCATCAGGTAAAGGGGCGCCTGTCATAATTCGGATTGCCGTTTTTGATTCTACTTTTTTACTTGCTAAATAACCTGCTGCAACCTGATCAATTACAGATAGAAGTATAGGTGATGCATCACTTGCATAATGTGTATCTTCTGCTCTTACTGCAAAACCATCCATCGCGGAATTATCTAGGGGTGGGACATTAATATTTGAGATAATATCTTCAGCTATAACCTGCCCTAGACAATCCAGGATAGGTTTTTTTTCTGTATTCAGGACATCAATAAAACTAAGTATTTTGTTTAAAGCTTCTTCAACTGAAATCATATAACCAAAATTACCTGACCAATGGTGGATTAGGAGAATAATTAATTATCAAATTGCCCTCTAGATTCATTGATTAATTGCAAATATTCCGTATTCAGCCCAGCAAGTTCAGAGGCTTCCAAATCTACTTCGTATGGTTCCCCTACTAGTATTTTTCCGCATTCTTCTACCGAACTTACAGCAGGGTCATCAGTACAATAATATTTATTTCTAGCTTCAATTATTCCTAAATCAAAGGGAAGAGTAAAATATAGATCTGCAAGAATATTGTTAATTCCCATTTCTTTTAATTTTTCCCAGTTACTGAGTCCACTCTTATGATATTTAGTAACCTGTAATAAATTAAGCAAATTTGCAATACTGA
>CAYPSP010000242.1:0-2376 GCA_964413335.1 uncultured Dehalococcoidales bacterium | reverse complement strand
GTTGCAAAAGAAGCTGTCATTCCTCTCGTTACTAGTAGCACTATCTACGAAGTGCCTCTTTTACTTGAAGATTCCGGTTTGGGTGATTTGATCGTCAATCGTTTGCACCTACTATCACAGAAGACCGATCTTGAAGATTGGCGAAAAATGGTTTATAACCTTCAAACACCCAAAGAACAGCTAACTATTGGATTGGTTGGTAAATATGTTGGATTGAGAGACGTATATTACTCAGTACGTGAGGCTTTATGTCACGCAGCACTGGCACATAACTGCATATTACATATTGAATGGATTAGCTCAGAAGATATACAGAAAGAACAGGATGAAAAGCTAAGACAGGTTCAGGGGATAATACTTCCTGGCGGTTTCGGAATCCGAGGCATTGAAGGCATGGTGAAAACTGCAAAATTTGCAAGAGAAAATAATATACCATACTTCGGCCTATGTCTTGGTCTGCATACTATGGTTATTGAATTCAGCAGATATGTATTCGGTAGCCAAAATGTTAACTCGACTGAATTTGACCAGGGGACTCTTTATCCTGTTATTGACCTGCTTCCCGAACAAAAAGCTGTTGATCAAAAGGGAGGAACCATGCGCTTAGGTACGTATCCCTGCCAACTTGTACAAGCTACAAAAGCTGCAGACGCATATGGTAAAGATATAGTTTATGAGCGACATCGTCATCGTTTTGAATTCAACAATGACTTTAGACAGCAATTGCAAACTGCAGGAATAGTACTAAGTGGTTTGTCTCCTGATGGCAAGCTTGTGGAGATTGTGGAACTAAAGAATCACCCTTGGATGTTATCGTGCCAGTTTCACCCTGAGTTCAAATCCCATCCGAATAATCCTCATCCACTGTTTATGGCTTTTATTGGTCAAGCCAAGAAGACTCTTATTGAGGGTTCTCAAACTACATTGCCTATAAAATAACATTAATTGTTAATAGAGTTTTCTTGAAAATAGATGTATATACTATAAAAAAAGGGGTAAATTGACATATTTCTTATTATAGGCTAACATCAGTTAACTTCTCATACCAGATTTTGAGTTACCAAATATCAATGTTCAAATTTCGCAGAAATCAAATTACTGTATTTGTATTGTAGATTACCACATAAGTACTAGCATAGATAAGTTTTTCAATTCTACCCAAAAACAGCAATTTCCAACATTTAATTAACAGACTGTGGATATAAGAAGATAAAAGAGAATAAATCATATAGGATACTCTCTATATTACTGAATGGAAATAAAAGGAAATTATCATGATAACTGTAGCACAACTAGGAAACAAAACTTGTGAGGAACTGTAATCTATGGCTAAGGAAAAAAAATTAACTGGATACTCATCGTTAAGAAAATCAGAGCTTATCTTCCATATCCTCAAATCACAGGCTGAACGCGAAGGAAACCTGTTCCTTAGTGGCATACTAGAAATCATGCCTGAAGGTTATGGTTTTTTACGTCAGGACAATCTACTTCGGAGCATCAACGATGTCTATGTTTCGAACTCTCAAATCAGACGTTTCAATTTAAGGAATGGAGATCAAATCAGCGGACAGGCAAGGTCCCCCAAGGAAAATGAGAAATACTACGGTTTACTCCGTGTAGAAACAGTAAATGAACTTGACCCGGAGCAAGCAAAACAGCGTAGTAATTTTAACTCATTGACTCCTACCTTCCCTGATACCATGTTAAATATTGAAACGACACAAGAAGAGTTATCAACACGTCTTATTAATATCGTATCACCAATAGGAAGAGGTCAAAGAGGATTATTAGTATCGCCACCAAAAGCCGGTAAGACGGTTATACTAAAGAAAATTGCCTCTGCTCTTATGACTAACTATAACGACATCCATCTTATCATTTGCCTAATAGGAGAAAGACCGGAGGAAGTCACCGATATGAAAAGAGCGGTTAAGGCTGAAGTCATAGCGGCAACATTCGATGAACCGGTAGAAAATCAAACCAGAGTAGCTGAGCTAACCTTGGAGAGGGCTAAGAGGATGGTAGAAATGGGAAAGGACGTAGTACTCCTGGTTGATGGAATTACAAGGCTTACCAGAGCCTATAACTTGGCTTCACCTGGGAGTGGTCGCACACTTTCTGGTGGTATTGACTCAGCAGCTCTACACCCTCCCAAACGATTTTTTGGAGCTGCTCGTAATATCGAAGAGGGTGGCAGTCTAACCATTTTAGCCACCTGTCTGCTGGATACTGGCAGTCGCATGGACGATCTTATATATGAGGAATTCAAGGGAACGGGTAATATGGAACTTCATCTAGACAGGAAGCTGGCCGAGAGGAGACTATTCCCGGCAATAGATATTTTACCCAGCAGCACAAGAAGAGAAGAACTTATGC
>CAYPSP010000241.1:0-2394 GCA_964413335.1 uncultured Dehalococcoidales bacterium | reverse complement strand
TTTCCCTTCCCCTGCTGGATTCCTGCTTTCGCAGGAATGGTAAAAAAGGAGTGCATGAATGACAAAGAAGGAGTGCATGAATGACAAAAGAGGTAGCAGTAATAAAACAGGAAGGGGTGCATAAATAGCACCTCTTCCTGTTCATATTTCAGTAGCAGATATGTTTACTCCATTACTTTATCATCATATCGGGCAGCCATAAGATTATCTGAGGGAAAATTATACAGAGGATAATTCCTACGATAATGAGACCGATAAAGGGAAAGACACCACGGATTATATCAGCAGTAGACACATTTAACTCAGGGGGGGCTGAACCTTTAACGAAGAATATGGCGGGAGCCATGGGAGGAGTATTGAATGCCATCTGGAGATTAATACATATCATCATTGCAAACCAGATAGGGTTGAAATCTAAAGCAATGGCCAATGGGGATATTATCGGAATTATGATGAACAGGATTCCTATCCAGTCGATGAAGAAACCGAGGATAAAGACGATGAACATAATCACGGCAAAGGCACCCCAACGACCGAAGGGAGCATTCATGATGTACTGCTCTACTACATCTCCACAGCCCAGGCTGAGAAATATACCTACGAAGGCAAAAGACATTGTACCTATGAAAGCAACAAAGGCGTATATCCGCAATGTCTCAAGTGTAGTATCTTTCAGTAGATGCCAGCTATACTTGCGGTGGGCGACCACCAGCAGTACCGATGCCAGAGCGCCTACGGCAGATGCCTCAGTAGGCGAGGCTATACCAAGAAAGATAACGCCGAGCACGGAGAAGACAATTATTGCTGGCGGCACCAGTGAGACAACGAGCATTCTTACTTTCTTAATGAAGGGGACTGTTCTGTCTTCAACAGGAACCACCGGAGCAATATTTTTTTGAATGAGACAGCGTATAGCAATGTAACTAACATATAGCAGGGAAAGCAGAAGCCCAGGGCCAAAGGCTGCCATAAATAACTTGCCTACCGAAATCTGGGCCATGGGGCCATAAATCACCAGCATAATGCTTGGGGGGATGAGAATGCCAAGTGTTCCTCCAACAGCACAGGAGCCAGCAGCCAGGCTTTTACTATAGCCACGCTTTACCATTGAGGGGAGAGCAACCAGGGTTAACATGGTGACTGAAGCAGCAATTACTCCCACACAGGCAGCCATAACAGTACCAACCAGTACGGTTGTTATCGCCAGACCACCCCTGAAGCTTCCAAACCATAGGAAGAGGGCGCTATACATATCCTCCACTATTCCCGAACGCTCCAGCATGAGGCCCATAAAAACAAAATTCGGAAGAGCCAGCAGACTGTAGCTTTGCGCCAGATTATACACACGCATATAGAGTATCTCGAACGTTGTTGTCGGGGATAAACATAAATAACCAACGATAAGTGCTATAGCGCCAACGACAGCACCGATATAGTAACCGCTTAAGACAGCAAGCAGAATGCCGCCGAGCATTATCAGGGTGATTGTTTCAGGACTTAAATTAATCATAGGGTTTTTTCCTTATCAGCAAGTATGCATCACGGAAAAATTGAGCAAAAGCTTGGAGGACAAAGATAAATATACCTACCACCATTATTGTTCTAAACGGAGCCGCCGGAGGATACCACCAGCTCTCAATTCTTACCTCGCCCGTTACCCAGGATTTCACCGCCCAGGAGATAGAAGTATCTAACATTACGTAAAGTAAAGGGAAAAGAAACAGCAGGCAGAAGACAACATCAATAACCGCCCTTTTCGTGGGAGATAATTTTACGTAAATAACATCAATTCTAAGGTGTCCTTGATGGAGATGAACATATCCCCAGCCCATGAAAATGATGGTGCCGCCGAGCATCACGCCGACAAGGTGCGCCCATACCGTTGGGGCATCGAAAACATATCTCATCATGGTTTCATAGCTCAGTATTAAGATAAGAGCAACACAAGCCCAGCTGAATATCCTTCCTGAGTATTCGCTGATTGAATCGATTACTTTTAGTATTTTTTTCAATATCACCTCACAACCACCTCTTACCCTGAGTAGTCTACTCAGGGTAAGAGGTTAAATTTAGTGTCTCTTAGAGCTACTTATTTAGCTATAGGCGCGGAAATGCTGAGCGTATAGCCTGCTGATAAGCATACATAGAGTCGTATACCTCGGCATACAGGGGATCCTTGGTGCGGGCCTCAGCGTAGAATGCAGCCGATTCTTTGGCATATGCCTGTTCTATCTCATCGGAAAGGAATTCTACCTGACAGCCATAGTCCCTGAAGTTTTGGGTTGACTCTACGTCGTGGGATACGTAGTACCAGTAAACCCTTAGTACCAGGGCCTTGAATTCGTTTTCTACCACAAGCTTGAGGTCATCTGGCAGCTCATTCCATTTATCCTG
>CAYPSP010000240.1:0-2400 GCA_964413335.1 uncultured Dehalococcoidales bacterium | reverse complement strand
TTATTTTATTAACAATCAGATGAATATATCAACATGGGTTTTTAGAGGTGCCCTTTAAATAATCTATTTTGTTTTTCTTTTTCCTTTCCAAGAGATAATTGGCTCCTAACTCCTGATATGGTACTTTATCTTTGATTATATGGTAGCTGGCAACTAATATTTTATGGCCTATGGCTAATAATGCCCTTTTTTTGCCCCGCCTTCCTACCATACTCTCATATTTTGCCCTGAAGTACGTTCCTTTTGTCCGGGTTGCACCCCATGCCAGTTCTACCAATAAAGGTTTTAAGTATTGGTTTCCATGCCTTGTCCGCGAACTTTTTTTTTACCTGCACTTTCATTGTTCCCGGGACACATACCTGCCCAGGATGCAAGGTGGTGTTCATCTGGAAAAACATCCATGTTTGCACCAATTTCTGACAATAGACCTTTTGCCCCTTCTTTACCAACCCCTGGAATTGTTTGTAAAAGTTCCAATTCTTCATTATACTCTTCCAGTTTATTATCCATTTCTGTATCAATTAATACAATCTGGCTTTCAAGATAAGCAATGTGAGCTTTCATCTGTTTTAGCATAAAAACATGGTGCGCAGTAAGCCGCCCGGTAAGTGCCTGTCTTAATTCCTCCTTGGTGGCTGCTAATTTACCATGGTAACATTCATTGATCAGTACTTCCAAATCTTTCCGCCCGGAAATCAATCCATCTATCAGTTTTGTAGCCACTGTCCCGGAAGTATCGGAAACAACACTGGATAATTTGATATTGGCATCTTCCAATATCCGTTGAATCCGATTTTTCTCAGAGGCTATCTCTCTGGTCAACTTGGTTTTATACCTGCTTAAATCCCGAAGTTCCCTGATGTTTTCCGGGGGAACAAAGCTCCCTTTCAACAAACCACTTAGAAGCAATTTGCAAATCCAACGGCTGTCTGCCTTGTCTGTTTTCCTGCCTGGTACATTTTTCAGGTGACGCGCATTGACCAGTAAAATCTCAAATGAATCTTCAAGAATATTAAATATTGGTTTCCAATAAACTCCGGTGCTTTCCATGGCAATATGCGTAATCCCAGTACTCATGAGCCATTCTTTCATCTCTTTCAAAGAACTGGTAAAAGTGTCGTAAGTTTTGGTCTCTTCTTGAACTCCTTTACCATTGACTGTTGCTACTGCTGTTTCTTTATGGACATCAATACCACAGCCCTTTTCAATTACCTGTTCAAATTCAATTGTGCTTCGTTCCATAATAACTTGTAATTAGTTCGATACTAATTACAAGTTACTTTATTTTCATGCTTGTTTGTGCTTTTTTAAATCATGGCTGCTTCATATGATTAAATTTATTTTATTAAAATTGTTTGTTTTCTATAGTATTAGATGCTCCATAGGCAAAGCTACGTGGGAACACCCATAATTTTAAGAATACTTATGTGTACGATTCGTCAACTAATAGAGGATGGTCGCTTCATGTTCCTTTTATTTAATTTCATCTTTTAAAAAATCATATTCAGGATTTTTGCAAAGTTCATGAAATGTCTTACCCCAAGTTTTGGGAAATCTAGGACTCCATTTTTCATAAACTTTTCTTAGATTTTCCTGTGGCTCAGGATATTGTCCTTTATCATCTGTTTCCTTAACCCATTTGTTCAGTATATCTCTTAGCTCGCTAAGTTTATCCTGATATATTGGCGTGTATGCAAGATTTATGGTTTCATGCGGATCATTGTTCAAATTATATAATTCTTCTGCTGGTCGATAACTACTCCAAAACCTGGCTTGAATTTCGGATAATTCACCAAGGGAAAAAAGCGAGTCCAATGTTACCATATATTCTCTGCCAAATTTATAGTTGAATTGCATGTAAGGACGATCAGTCCAAAAGTTCCTGATATACTTATAACCATCTTCAGTTCTTAGTGAGCGAACTCTATCTATAGTGAAATCCATCCGGTCTTTACTTGCTATTACATAATCCCTATTGTAATCATATGCAAAAAGATCTTTACTGTCATACCAATCCGGAATATCAATTTTTGCGAAGGAAAGAGAAGTTGCTGAAATATCAAGTGCACTTATTAAACCGGAACGCCGGCTGTTCTTTTCAGTCTTTGCATAATTATCGGGTATCCTTATTATAAAAGGAACATGCAAGCCCCCTTCATAACAAAATTGTTTATGCCGGGGTAAATAGCAACCATGGTCGCTAAAGTAAAATACGATGGTGTTTTCCAGGAGCCCGTCCTTTTCCAGCTCGTCCATTATTAATCCGGTAATTTTATCATTTACATTAATGCAGTCATAGTGTAATGCCCAATGTTTAAGAATAACCTCGTTCTGAGGATAATAAGGAGGTAATGTTTTGGCTGCGTCCTCATTGCTTGTGTGTGTGGTATTTAATTCATC
>CAYPSP010000239.1:0-2411 GCA_964413335.1 uncultured Dehalococcoidales bacterium | reverse complement strand
AAAATGAGCCAAAACTCAAAACCTCGGTTAAAATATTAGTGTCTCTAAAAATAAAATAATCGAGGTGAATGAATCATGGCTCAACTTAATATTACAATAGAATCAGAAATATTACACGGACTTTTTACATCGAATGGACGGGATGAAGCTTTTTCTAAATTATTGGCATCTATTTTAAATCAGGTCCTTGATGCTCAATCTACCGAGCAGATTGGAGCAAAACGCTATGAACGCAATAGGGAGAGAAAAGCATACCGTAATGGCATGCGGGAAAGACAGATGACAACCCGTATTGGAACGATTGTCCTTGCGATTCCCCGCCACCGGCAGGGACATTTTGAAACCGATCTTTTCGATCGCTATCAAAGAAGCGAACAGGCTCTTGTCCTGGCTATGATTGAAATGGTAATTCATGGGGTTTCAACCAGAAAGATTCAAAAAGTAACCGAAGAGCTCTGTGGTCAATCTTTTTCAAAATCAACGGTATCAGTTCTTTGTAAAAGATTAGATCCGATCATCGAGGCATTCTGTAATCGTCCGCTTTTAAAACATTATCCGTTTGTTATCGTTGATGCCCTTTACCTAAAGGTTCGCGAAGACACTAGGGTGCGTTCAAAAGGCTTACTGATTGCCCAAGGTATCAGCGAAGATGGTCATAGAGAGATCCTAGGTTTCCAGGTCTCTGACAGTGAATCCGAAACCAGCTGGAGTGAGTTCTTTACAAGTCTTAAGCAGCGTGGATTAGAGAATGTTGACTTGGTTGTGTCAGACAATCATAAAGGATTGGTAAAAGCAGTCAGAAAATGTTTTCAAAATACTTCCTGGCAGAGATGTCAGACACATTTCTCCAGAAATATACTTGATAAGACACCGAAGAGACTACAGCCAAAGTTAAAGGAACTTTTAAAAGTCATGTATGATGCGCCGGATCTGGCTTCAGCCAGGGCTACTTGTAACCGGATTATCACTGAGTTTGAAGTAAGAGCATCGAAAGCAATTGATGTGCTAGAATCAGGTTTTGATGATATTATGGCGGTTATGAGCTTACCTTTAAAGTATCGCAAGAGATTAAGAACAACCAATAGCGTTGAAAGACTCAATGAGGAGATAAGGCGGAGAGAGCGGGTGATTCGCATTTTTCCGAATGTGGAATCAGTAATACGGCTCATTGGGGCCTTATTGATAGAACAGGATGAAAAGTGGTCAACGGGTAGAAAGTACTTTGATATGAATGAATACTATCAGTTTATTCATGATTGCAAAACTAAATCTGACCATATTGCAGCATAGAAAATTAAATACCGAGGAATTTACACACTAATATGGACTTGACTAATTTAACTACTTCTCAGGTTTTAGGTAGTGGAACAAGCAATGTTAATATTTCTGCTAACCTTATAGGGCTTTTATCAAATACTACTTACCACTTTAGGATAGTTGCTACTAATAGTGCTGCTGGAACAACTTATGGAGAAGATCGAGGGTTTAAAACATGTAAAAAGGTTACAGTTGATAACACCAGTGGGATTGGACTTAAGCTACATAGTAGTCCTGATGATGATTCTTCGGTTGTAACAGGACTTATAGAAGGTACACAGATGAGCGTGATTGGTGGACCAGTACAAGCAGACGGATATACTTGGTGGAATATAAAAGGAGTTGTGGGAGGAATATCGAGAGAAGGATGGAGTGCTGTTGGAGAATGGTTGACTCCTATTGTTCCACAAATAAACTCTACAGTAATAGTAGCATATACAGGTGGTAATGGTCTTCGTTTGCGAGATGGAGCCAGTCTTTATGGTACTTTAATAATAACTCTTCCTGAAGGAACGCAAATGACTGTATTTGACGGACCAATACAAAAAAATGGTTACACTTGGTGGGCTTTAAAAGGTTATGTAAGTGGAATATGGAGGACGGGATGGAGTGCTGTGGGGAATTGGCTGGTTCCCAACCCTCGAGATTAAACCACTATCCTCATAATATTAAAAAACTTAATGGAAGAATTATATTTTGCTAAGGTCTTGGGATTAGTAAATCCTTATTATTAAACTAAGTAAATTGATTTCTGTTTATGTTTAAGAAAAATATATGTATGTAAAGACGATGGACCTTTTAAGCACAATATAAACTCCGTCGATTTGACAGCACATAAAGGAAGAACAGTTATCATAAAATTTTTAACAACCTTAAATTGCTCAAATAGCATTACTCTCAGAATTGATGATGTTAGTTTATTTTAGTAGGAATTTTCCATATATTAAGTTTGGGATGAGAGCAAGTTCCCGATAAGTCGGGACAAATAATGATCTGTTAAAGAGAGTTCCATACCCAGAAAGACGTAGGAACCTACGATAATATACTAATGCTATATTATTCTAAAAAGAGAGGAAGAGAAATAACTTTTCTAG
>CAYPSP010000238.1:0-2417 GCA_964413335.1 uncultured Dehalococcoidales bacterium | reverse complement strand
TGAATAAAGGCAAGTGCATTATATTTACGCAATATGCTGACACGGCAAAATACCTTTATGAGAATCTCGACCCTGAAGGCAAGACTGCTGATATTGAGGTTATCTATGGAGCTGATAAAAGCAAGACAAGGATTGTCGGCAGGTTTGCTCCAAAGGCCAATCCAGAATTTATTAGACCGAAGGGAGTTAGTGAAATACGGCTGCTAATTTCGACGGATGTCCTTTCTGAAGGCTTAAACCTCCAGGATGGGGATAAATTGATTAACTATGATTTGCATTGGAACCCGGTGAAGCTGATACAGCGTATAGGTCGTATAGACAGAATTGGCTCAGAGAATGATGTTATTTGGGCATTCAATTTCCTTCCCGAGACTGGAATTGAAAGAAATCTTAATATCAGAGCAGTGCTGCAGGCACGCATACAGGAAATACATGACACGATTGGCGAAGATGCCGCTCTTCTTGATGAGAGCGAAAAGATTAATGACGAATCCATGTATGCAATTTATCAAGGGAAGGCGGGACAGCTATCACTGTGGGAAGAGGCTACCAGGGATTTTATTGACCTAAATGAGGCCGAAGAGATGCTTCGCCGTTTGAAGACGGAATAACCTGAAGAATTTCAACGGATTGCACAGTTAAGGGATGGAATACGGTCAGCACTTGAGTCCGAAGACAAAGGTCACTATGTTTTCTGCCAGGCAGGACGTTTCCAGCAGCTATTTCTTACTGATAGTGAAGGGGAAATTGTATCGAGGGATGTTTCTACTGTGGTCAATGCTCTAAAATGCTCCGAACTTGATTCCTCGCAGCAACTTCCTCAGGGTTATAACCAGAGAACTATGAAGGTGAAAAATCAATTTGATTTAGAGGTGAAACATCGTAAGGCAGAACGCACGCAGGTACTGTCACTGACACAGGCACAGAGATATGTGCTCCGTGAACTACGGTTGTTATTCCAGGACGCTGATGAAAAAAGACGAGGCCAGATAAATCTGCTGGAAAATATTTTTCGTCGTCATCAGTCACCTGCAGTAAATAAGAAACTAAACTTCCTCAGGCGTAATGGTATGGCGGGGGAAGACTTGGTACAACGCCTTGCAGATATATACACTGACCATAGTCTGGCGGAGCGTAACGTGCAAGTGGAACGTGCTGCTGAAACGGAAGATATCCCACGGGTGATTTGCAGCGAAGCGCTGGTGTGAGTGTCCTGCTTTCGCAGGAATGACAAAATAGAGGCAGGAATGACCAATCAACTATATTGACTTTAATACGTGGTAATAAATACTGCAATAGCGGTAAATAATACCGCAAATATATGTATAATTAATGGGGTTGTCGTTTTTTGGGCAAAACTCAGGGTAAACGTGTTAAGGATACCGGCCTAGTCATCCTCCCACCTGTATAGATTGGTCTTTGCTTTCAGCTTGTCCAGTCCGCAGTTGAAACATATTCCGTTGTGGCAGCATATTGTCCCGCCGCAGTCGGGGCATTTCCATTTCTCGGCCTCCCTTTCGAGCAGTTTTTGGATGCCATGGTCCCTGGCGAACTCCAGGTTTTCAATCATGCTCATCCGAAACTTCTTGCGGTAACCGGCATCGAGGTGCTTGAGGTTCTCACAGGGGAAGTCGGGGCACTCGTAGCAGTATTTCACCTTGCCTTCCATCAACAGTTTACAGCGCTTTTTCAGGAAGGAGCAAGTTTTATTCCTGGGCCTGCAACCGCTGCAATAAGGCATTCTGATTCCCTTGTTTCTAACATCATTGGCGAGCGCAAGGTAGCCACTGCAGGTGGCACAGTTCATACCACAGGGAGCAATCAAATCTTCGTTCATTTCCATGCAACAGAATATATACGAATAAAACGAAAGCGGTCAACAAAGGGGCGAAGTAATCTTGTAGGGGAAATGGTGACTCGGCGAGTAGGCATAGTCATCTTACCTTGCCACGCAGACAGCACTTACCGGGCACCTGGTACTTTAGCCCCATCCATGCTTTCCTCTATGTCATTCCTGCGAAAGCAGGAGCAAATTTATTGAATGCTAATCAGTAGATTTCATATTGACTGTTAAGCTTTGTTAATTTAAAATACGGAGATATAGAAAATGTTTAATTCAAAGTATCCAATATTTAAGTGTTTCAAAAAGAGCCAGAGGGGTTTCACCCTGATTGAGATACTGGTGGTTATTGGTATCCTGGGAGTGATTGCTGCGGTGGCTTTACCAAATTTAATTGAATTTATGGATGATGGTGAAAGGGAGGCTAAAGGGGCTGAACTGCATAATGTAATAGTCGCAGCCAGTGCAGCAGTTTATGCTGGTAATGGTACCTGTGTACCAGAGCCATCTGATTCTACCGGAATTATCGAAGCTTTAACGGGCGAGGCCGCTGCTGCTGATAAGGTAGGCACCTATT
>CAYPSP010000237.1:0-2429 GCA_964413335.1 uncultured Dehalococcoidales bacterium | reverse complement strand
CATGGCTGGCTGGCTATCCATTCAACCGTATCATAACCATCCTCTGCCTCATTCACCAGCAGGTAAAGCTCGCCCTCAGAGTTAAAGCAGCCACGGCAATCCTGTTCAACTACAATATAGCCATGCCGTGCAAAGAACGATGCTCTATCAGGCTTCTCCACACGGTCCTTGCCATAAGGTGTACGTTCCAGCAGTACAGGTAATTTTTCTGTCAGTGGCTGGCCTTCCCTGGATGGACGATAAATATCACAGGAAAGGTGCACCCCATCACGCATGGAAGCCATCCTGTCCTTTTCAATTAATACATCATAAAGCATAGCTGCCATCGAATATACCTCCACTACGTCATTTCGTTACTTGTAAACCTGCTAACACTGCTGTCAATGAACTTGCGCTTCTCTTAGCATTGCCCAATTAGTGATATTAGTTTTAGGAATATCCACTTTCTCTATCACCCTGAACCCTAAATGTTCATACATGCTTACGTTTTTCTCAGTCATGGTTTCTAGAAAGCATGGTACGCCTTCTTTATCTATTCTTGCCAACATTGCACGTACCAATTTGCCTGCGTAGCCTTTTCCCTGAAACCGGGGGCCTACCCCCAGAATACATAAATACCAGTGTTTGAAAGGAGCCAGGCGCATGTGCATTGAGTATATATACTCACCAATAAACTTCATTTTGGCGCCTCCACTCCTGACGATGCCGAACGATACAGATAAAGGAACAGCCCGTATTAAATTCCATACCGTTCTGGGATAAGAATTTGGAGGTAACCAGGCAGTGACACCCTCCATGCCAGCAGACGTCGCATACACCTCACCATATCGAAAACAGTAGCCAAGGTCATACTTGAATAAATAAGTGGCTAATCTCTGCTTTTTCTTCTCGTCAGTAAATGCAGCTTCCAGTAGCGGGTCATGCTGAAATGCCCTGGTCAACATTTGGACAGCAGCTTCCATATCGGATTTCTGTAAACGTATTAGATTACTTAAATCAGTATTCATATTGCTTATTTAACATGGCAATTTTATCACAGCTACAGACATTCTTTGCCATTCCTGCCCCCCTGTTTTTATCGTCCCTGCTAAACTTGTGCCTGCGAAAGCAGCTAACAGGAATCTACGCTGGTATTCTACTACAACTGTTTTATCTACATTCTTTCCTGAAAAACAAAACTATAAGCAAGGAATCCATCATTCCGATGTTTTCGCATTCAACCGCTATTGACAAAAAGTAGTACCATGCATAATATGGTCATAAGTACTGCTTAATTGAAAAGTTACGAAGATGAGAATTCTTAGAAAATCTATATGGCTGTTATCGCTGGTGGTAGTCCTGGTAAGTTCGCTGTCACCTTGCAGTTTGCTATATGCCCAGGAAGAAAAAGTAGACCTTTCACTGAGAATGCTCTCCGGATACTATTACAAGGAAGTTGCCCCGGGGGAGAGTACCACCCTGTTCATTGAAGTTAGAAATAACGGGAATACAGCAATAACAGATATCAATTTAACAGCGGACACACCGGAAGACTGGTTGGTCAAAATAGTACCAGGCAGCATAACTAAACTCGGCGCCGGTAGCTCTCAAACCGTTGATATTAGTGTTACACCCGGTAAAAATAGCTCGAATGGAGAATACACGGTAACCCTTATTGCTGATGCAACTGAAACCAAAACGGTCGTCTCAACCACCCTGAGAGTTAAGAGCGACTCTTCCTTCTGGCTATGGATTGGAATAGGAATGGCTGCTCTTGTTGCTGTCGGATTTGTCATTATTTTCCGTCGCTTTGGAAAGCAATGAAAATAACCAGGATACATATATTAATGAATTAAGGAGAAGATTTATTATGATTGAACGAGTACATGAACATATTATTGGTGAATTGGGAATAAACACTCGTACCGATATTATTTTTGTTCTCACGGCCATTTTCCTGAACCTGATAACACTGGGCATCAATTCCGCAATTGCCTCTTCAAACGGAGGCGGAACTCAGACAATTGTTATGTTTACTTTTGTCTCTCTTGTAATAGTTGTGAACACTGTTTCCGAGATTGGATTAATCCGAGGCAGGCAAATGAGAAAAAAGCTGCTGGATGGGCTGCTCAAGATGTATAAAGACCAGGGAGTGGAAGGTTACTATGATTCGTCGCTGTTGAGCGATTATACCACC
The DNA here is from genome assembly GCA_964413335.1 of uncultured Dehalococcoidales bacterium. Classification (GTDB taxonomy): domain Bacteria; phylum Chloroflexota; class Dehalococcoidia; order GIF9; family AB-539-J10; genus JAUUZT01. The sequence continues at coordinate 253 of CAYPSP010000237.1, read as the reverse complement.
AGGTATAACCTGTTCATGCTCACTGTGCTTTTTACCGGCCTGCTAGCCATAATCATCCCATTTGTAATCCGGTAATAGGACATCCACGTTTGACAAAGAAACACTGTCTCTCCACAATCTAACAGTACTATTGTCTTAGACCAACTTAATGATTAGTAAAATAATAAACAGCAAGTTACTTAATAATCCTGATTAGTTCGCAAGGAGAAACTAATAGATGTCTAAAATTAAACCCAGGGTAATTGAGACAGAT
>CAYPSP010000236.1:0-2431 GCA_964413335.1 uncultured Dehalococcoidales bacterium | reverse complement strand
AAAAAATGGATTCAAGCTAGTTAAAATGAAGATTGGCAGAAGGGACCCTGTCGATGACCTGGAGAGGATTAAGCTGGTCCGAGAGGCCATAGGACCTGATGTTGACCTGGCGCTGGATGTTAACAATGGCTGGAGTATTAAAACGGCGATAAGGATGGCCAAGAAACTGGAAGAGTATGATATCTACTGGCTTGAGGAGCCGATTCTTGCCGATGAAATAGACAACCTGGCCAAGCTGGCTAAGGAGACTAGTATCCCCATAGCAGTGGGAGAGAACCACTATACGAAGTGGGAGTTTAAGGAACTGATGGAGCGAGGTGCCGTAGAGATAGTACAGGCAGATATAGGCAAGTGTGGTGGCGTGACTGAGTTTATCAAGATTGCAGCGATGGCCGATGCATATGGCCTGCCTGTCTGCCCGCATCACACGGAGTATATTGACATACCTCTAGTTGCGGCGATTCCCAATGGGCTGTTCCATGAGTATATCAGCGAATGGTTTGTCCCCATGGGAGAGATTTTCGTAGACCCGATAAAGCCTGAGAACGGAGAAATTTCCCCATCGAACAAGCCTGGTTTCGGGATAGAACTTAACCAGGAAGCTATTGAGAGGTTGAAGGTAAAGCCAGACCCGGAGAGTTTAAGGCACCCGGTTAAGAAAGGATGGCGCTGGCCCCCCTATCTATAGGGAGCATCTTCATTAATCATAGCCATAAATTTAGTAGCTTCCTTATTTTGTATTGCAGATGTTGCAGTAATTTGAATTGCCGTCACTATCCACACAGTAATCGGATAACCCTTTATTCCATTTTTAGCAGCATTCCTTAAAAATTCTTGAAGAAGGTAAGCATGACCCCGAAATTCTATTTCATCTGTTTTATCCTCTTCCATGAATTCCATTAGCTCATCATAGCTTGGATTTTTTGGAATCATAGCTAATACATTTTCTAACTTGACTACTTGATTCTCTATTTTTTCTATTTGTTTGGTTTGCTCAATTATTGATTTGTCAAGAGTAACAACTTGCCCCTCAGCTGCTTTCTCTTTTTCTTGGCTCTCTGTCAAAGAATGACATTACAGATCATTGTCCTCATTGTCGTCAAAACCCCTATAATGCGGGAGATGGGTGGGCTTTCCGGCTTAAAGATCATTGGATTAGAGCTGGCCTCCCTCCATGGTCACTTGGTTTGGCAAAAATAGAAAGACATGAGATGGGAGTGGAAATGTTCTGGCGGAATATTTTTCTTACCAAAGAGAATGGCCAACTTGTCTTCTATGAAGTTGATCCCTGCAGCGACAAGATAACGAAGATTGAGGAGCCATCAGAAAAACATCGGATTGTGTTCTTCTCTGATAAATTATGGATCATCAGATAAAATGAAGAGTCGCTAATGATGCTGTAGAAACTATGATGCTACCTGTACTTATTTATTAAATCGAGGAGCCCATTTCTTCCGATGCCGGTCTGCTTATCTCCCAGTATTGCGCTCAGAGTTCCCGCTGGTAAAACTGCACGACTATAGGGCACGATTGTGACTATATTTGTTCCATCAATACACTTGCTGAGGGATAAACCATGTCGTGCCCGCCTTCGTATTATCCAACCATCCTTTTGCAATAGGGATATTAGCTGTTTGCCAGTAATGGTTATAGAACTACCAGGCATCAGTTATTACTTAAGGCGGGAATACGTTGTATGCTTGCCTGTATAAAGAAATCCCCTTTGGTGGGAATGCGCATATTAACAGTGCGTGGTCTGGATTTTAGGAATTTGATATTGTTTTCATGGAAGAACTTTTCTCGTTCGCCTAAATCTTCGAGAGTATTTAGATGGAGGAGGATTGCCTCTTGTAATCTTGCTTTCGCCTCGTTAAGTGAACGTCCGAAGGTCGCCGTTCCCAGTTCCTCACAATAGGCATTATAGCGTCTGCCTTCTTTATCAAATCTATAAGTAAGCACTACATAGCCAGACGTATTCAAATTATCCCCCTTCAAAACTGTTAAATCCCAATATAATAATCATGGGATACACGTATATTGTGTGGTAATAATGCTATAAATGTCAACATACCGCTTGTATAGTTTGCCCATTATCAAAGGAAGTCGACCCCGCTATTGTAAAAAAATACACGGTGTAGTCCATAATGGACGTACTTCTGTTCCTGGAGTAACATGTTCCCTATCCTCTTGCAAATCTATCTATCATCTTGCCCTGAATCCAGGTATGCTCCTTGACTGAGGCGCCCCTCATTAATGGTACAGGATATGGCCGATAATAAGATTGAGTCCTGCTGTCCTTCAAGGAGCTGGTGTTAAGGATTCTCCCGCACCAGAAGTGTTACTTATGTTTCTCAGCCTCCGCAGGTTTCTGTTCGGCCGCCTGTTCATAGTACTTTGTTGTTGTATATATGCCATAATCAAACAGAAGTAC
>CAYPSP010000235.1:0-2439 GCA_964413335.1 uncultured Dehalococcoidales bacterium | reverse complement strand
GAAGTGGCCATATCCATTTTTGTCGGTATCCGCCCACATACTGCTAATCTCGGTTGCCTCTTTTAGAACGCTATCACCATTAGCATCAAAAAATTTGACTTCTTCCGCTGTAATTGAGAATACCTCGGCATCACCTAACGTTATTACCTTAGATGTATATTTTGAAAAAGCCAGCGTGTCACTGCTTAAAAAATATCCATCCTTACCTATTCCAACCATAAGGGGATTGTTTTTCCTTGTACCTACGATTTTTCCGGGATCATCGAGTGAAATTGCCGTGAATGCGTAAGAACCTTCAAGACGGGGGGCTATAGACAGGATAGCCTTTTCCAGGGATGGAGCACCGTTTTTAAGTTCCTCTTCCAGAAGGTGAGGGATAACCTCAGTATCAGTATCAGATTGAAAATGGTGGCCTGTGTTGATGAGTCCTTTGCGTAGTTGTTCATAGTTCTCAATGATACCATTGTGGACTACCGCTATTCGTTCTTTACAATCAGAATGGGGATGGGAATTAGCCTTAGTGACACTACCATGTGTTGCCCAGCGAGTATGACCGATTGCCGTGTTCCCGGGTAGTGTGCTCAGTTTATGTTTCTGGTTGACTTCATCGATATTCCCAATATCTTTCTTGATGAGAAGATGATTTTCGTTAAGAATAGCTATACCAGCTGAATCATAACCGCGGTACTCGAGTTTTTTCAGGCCTTCATAGATTATAGGCGCCGCATTATCTTTACCACAATATCCAATTATTCCACACATATCAATTACTCTAAAGATTATTTAAAAGCTTCTGTCTCTTGTTCTGCTCCGAGTTATTAAAGTTGTCCGTCACTTTGTATTGATGAGCCATGGACATGGCTCTTTTGTTTGGCATCAAATCTTCATTCAGACATACATGTGGTCCTACCAAACAATTAGAGCCAACCCGAATACCTGGCATCAGATTGGCATTAATACCTATTCGACAACCACTGCCTATAATGGCTCCAAGTTTATCATAGCCGGTGTCTATTTTGCTGTCGTTAATGTTTACATGAATGTTCGCTTCATCAAGGCGGAAGTTGGCGGTTATGGCACCGCTGCCGAAGGAACAGTTGCTTTCAATAATGGAATCTCCTACATAATTTGAATGGAACCAGCAATTGTCGCCAATATAGCAGTGCTTAATCTCGGTAGAATAACCCACTACAGAGTTGGCTCCAATGTGACAATAACCACGTAGCAGAGCGTTGTTTCCAATAATAGAATTGGGTCCAATGTATGCAGGGCCCTTTATCACTGCGTTTTCCATTACCCTTACGTTGTCGCTTAATATGACATTTCCATTAATAATTGCTCTATCTGAAACATGGGCACTGTCTGAAATATAAGATTCTAAATTATCCAGATAGTGTTCCATAACCCTGAAAATATGCCAGGGATATTTTATCGGCGCCCAGAAATCAGCGTAGGGAATAATTTTTATTAAATGCCCCTCATTTGCCATCATGTCCAGGGCGCGTTCGTATACATCATCAAAGGTACTTTCTGTAACGTTTATATATTCAAGCAGTTTTTGAGGGTTCCTGTGTAGATGGACCAGTATGTTTACCAGATTGCTTGGTTCATTTCCTTTACCCGGTTTCTCGACAATATGTTTCAGGTTAGCCTTGGAGTCTACATCGAGATATCCACCTGGAAAATATTCCTTGACTTGATAGCCAAGCATAGAGGACACAGACTGCGATGCTTGGTTGTTTGCTTGGACAATTTTATTGTATGCGGAGTCTGTAAATACATCATTTGGGCTGATAACAAGGATAGCTTCGTTAAGAAAGGGGCGGGCACTTATTAAGGCGTCAGCAATACCTTTTGGATTTTGCTGTAATACAAATTCAGCTTCAATCCTTGGTAGTGAATTTATAAGTTGTCTAATATTCTCAAGGTTGTTTTTATTACCCACAAATATGAACTGATTAAAACCAGCATTTTGTGCCATTTCAACCTGGTGCTGAAGCAGTGGTTTACCCAGAAAATTGAGCAGGAACTTGTCCCTTGTAACGGGGAACATTCTATTACTGCTGCCACCGCAGAGAAATAATACTTTCATTACATCACATCTACTGTACTTAACATAATACTATACTAAAGAAGTTGCTCTATTTTAAAATACACGAGGAAAGAATGCGACTGACTAATTCTTCCCCCTGGGAAATAAGTTTAGCAGTCTGCTGCTTTGATGTCGATTCAGCAATGATTCGTATAATAGGTTCTGTACCGCTGGGACGGATAAGCATCCATGAGTTGGAATATTCAAGTCTTAGCCCATCAATGCTGTTTTTAGAGGGCTGTTCGCCTGAAAATCTCATCTCTGATAGGTTGATAGCATTTAACCGGGACATGAGGGGGCTCTTTAATTCGTCAGGGCAGGGCAAGCTGGTTTTCTCAAATGAAAGT
>CAYPSP010000234.1:0-2457 GCA_964413335.1 uncultured Dehalococcoidales bacterium | reverse complement strand
TAATGAACGACCTGAGAGATAATGGAAAGGTAAGAGAAGTGAAGCGTGAAATATACAAAGAAGCTATCAAACTGGGTGGTGTTATAACAGGTGAACATGGAATTGGGATAATCCGTATATCTGAGCTTGATCTTTGTCCTGAAACCAAGTCATGGGAATTAATGAAAGGAATAAAAAATGTCTTCGACCCCAACAATATCCTGAACCCTGGAGTCGCTATCTTATGAAATATGAAGAGGTGGAGCTACCCTATGGGGATGCTTATATTAAAGCACATATACCCACAAATAATTTAAAGCTAATTTTAAATACTAAATACGTTAAAGGTCTTGCTAACGAAGGGGAAGCAATAACTGCCAGTCTCAGATCACCAATAGCATCTCTGCCTCTATGTGATCGAGTAAATAAAAATGATAAGGTTGTTGTTCTAGTAACAGACAATACAAGGCCATGTCCAGATGACAGATTACTGCCCCCAATACTAGCTGAGCTGGAACACAACGTATCAAAAGATAATATAACAATAATAGTAGCGCTTGGATTACATCCACCATTGGGAAAAACTGAGCTAATTAAATTATTAGGACAAGAAATAATAGAAAACTATAAGGTTATTAATCATGATACAAACGATACTATTTACATTGGTACTACTTCCAGAGGTACTCCTGTCGACATCAACAAAAGAGTTATTGAAGCAGATTTTCGTTTAAGCACGGGCTTTATTGAACCACATTTTTTCGCCGGTTTCTCTGGTGGTAGGAAAAGCATTGCACCCGGTGTATTCAGCGTAAGATCTGCCTATAAAAATCATAGTTATAACATGATAGAACATCCTTATACGAGAGATGGAATTTTGGATGGAAACCCCCTACATGCAGATCTGATGGAACAAGCAAAGATGGCCAAGCTTGACTTCATCGTTAATGTTTTGCTAAATAAACGAAGAGAGATTACCCACGTGGTAGCAGGGGACCCCATTAAGGCACATAGTAAAGGTTGTGATTTATCAAGAGAAATAGCAGGAGTAAATGTAAATCACAAATCAGATATTACTATTACTACTAATAGCGGAGCACCCCTTGACCTTGATCTTTATCAAAGTTGTAAAGGAATGTATACAGCTTCAAAGGTAACTCGTGATGGAGGAATTATAATAATTGCTTCTGCTTGCGATACGGGAATTGGCCCTGAATCCTTCAGGGAATTACACGCATCGGTTAATCGACCAATTGAGGTGCTACAAAAAATTAAGCGTGAACAACCAATTGGTGTTCAATGGCAAAACCAAGTACTAGCTGTTATACAATTGCGAAATGACATTTTTATGGTTTCGGAGCTTGATGATCAAGTGCTTAGAGATATGATGATAGTTCCTATTAATACAATAGATATAGGATTGAAAAAGGCATTTTCTATTCTGGGAGATGATGCTGAAATTACCGTTATTCCAGAAGGGCCTTTAATTCTACCTTTGTTATCCAGTTAATATATGCAAAAGTTTTTAAAACCAAGTAATTTATTTTTAAATTAGTATCCTGATATTAATAAGTAACTGTCGTTTAGATTTGAATAATATTATTAGTGAGCTATGAATTACATTTATGTTTAAATGCGTTTTAAAACCTAAACTTGACAAGCAAACAGCGGACTTTTACAATGAAATGACACTTTCAATTCTACTAATGTTTATCATAACTACAGCTAAATCTAATATTTATCCAAATTATTGCAAAATATGACTAAATATATTTTTGTTACTGGTGGTGTAGTTAGCTCCGTAGGCAAGGGAATATCAGTTGCTTCAATTGGAAGAATACTAAAAAGCCGTAATATAACTATTTCAGTACAAAAACTCGATCCTTATCTCAATGTTGACCCTGGAACGATGTCACCTTATCAGCATGGTGAAGTTTTTGTTACGCAAGATGGAGCTGAAACTGACCTTGACTTAGGACATTATGAACGTTTCATAAACATAGAACTGACTAAAGATTCAAATGTCACCTCAGGACAAGTCTATTCCTCTGTTATTAGACAAGAAAGAAAAGGTGACTTCCTGGGAGGAACTATACAGGTAGTTCCTCATGTAACAAATGAGATTAAAAGTCGTATTAGAAACGCCGCTGCGATATCTAACCCTGACGTTCTGATAGTTGAAGTCGGTGGTACTGTTGGTGATATCGAAGGTGAACCATTCCTGGAAGCTATCCGACAAATGAGAAATGATGAGGGACATGATAACGTTCTTTACATCCATGTTACTTTCCTCCCTTATATAGCCGCTACTGATGAGCTAAAGACTAAGCCTACACAACATAGCGTTAAGGAATTAAGACGTATAGGTATCCAGCCAGATTTTATTCTATGTCGTAGTGATAGAGAGGTTTCTCAGGAAATAAAGGATAAAATTTCACTATTTTGCGATGTTGCAAAAGAAGCTGTAATTCCTCTCGT
>CAYPSP010000233.1:0-2457 GCA_964413335.1 uncultured Dehalococcoidales bacterium | reverse complement strand
AGCACCACCCATAACTTTCCTGCCCAGTTCACAGTTCTTCAATAGCTCAATCTGCTCTAATAACAACCTTTTCTGAATATTCATAAATTCTTCCAAATTGAGGTCTATGAAGCCACAGCACATCTGCCATAGTTCTTCTTTTTTACCATCCTGCAATAAATCAATTGGCCTTGTCATAATGTACCTCCTCAATTCAAGTTAGCTATCTACTTGCCGCTCTATCCAGTGTGCAATACGTTTAAATACTCCGCACTGGATGCCAGCATAGCCCATAACTTGTTATTGAGTGATACTGTGACAGGACTGGATTTATTTGTGAAGATATTGTGTTCTAGAAGATAGTTCTATTTAAAGCTATCAAAAATGACGTGGAGAAAAAAATATTGAAAAAAGAGGTTACTAACTGTTCTTGCCCTTGACCGAGCTGCCAAGAGTCCGCAGTTTCTCGCTAAGCTCCTGAAATTCGTCATCGCCCGTTTGCCGACCGAGTTCCAGTCCATAACTGAGAAAAAACTCCAAGAAACGACGCAGCAACTCTTTAGTTCCTTCCTGGAACTGGCGGAATTCTTCCCTGCTGACACCATTATGTCCTATATGTTTTTCTTTAATCTGGTTATCAATAAGAAAACTAATAAATTCTGAAAAACTAAGGTCGCCACGATTTTCATCTATTTTTTTTACGAGCTCTGCATCCACTATCAACATCCTTCTATCAGTCATATAATCCTCCATCCCTTACTAATTTTTTTGTATCATGCCCGATTTAACTGAGCATTCTGAAACCTTATCATTACCCTACGGCGCGATAATTCCTTATAATCCATTAATATCTTCGAAATCAAGCGCCGACATTATGCTTTCTATATTCCTGAGCAGCCCTAACCCTTTCTTGGTTACCTGGTAAGTGACAACAGGATTCCCTACCTCTATCCTGTCAATAAAGCCATGAGTCATCAGATAGCCAAGATATTTTTGTATCTGTGTATAGCTCATATTAGCGCTATACATTATCTCGGTCTTCCCCGCACCATTCTCCCCTATCCTCAACATATCAGCTATTATTTCTATATTAGACCGACGCTTGCTTACTCTCACCATTCGCCCTCTATGACCATTGTACTGTTACCATCTTACCACACATACAAATTGTTTTGTCAATATCAAGGCATATTTCCATCGTAAATTTTACGTTCAGAGAGCGAATATAAGAAGAAAAATATGCATTAAGACATCATTAATATGATGATTAGAGATAACCGCCAGTCGGCAACATAGAAAAAATGCTTACCTTTTGACTATATTGAAAATAATGATGGCAATAATTAGTGAAGTCAACACGGCAATAATCAACCATACCCATAGCGGCGTCGCTGCCGGCGTCGCTGCGGGAACTACCATTGGAGTCATTTCCGGTATAACCTGTTGTTGATGGCGCTGAGTCTTCACGGTAAACACCCCGGTATTACTTGACTCGCTAGGAACTGGCGCAATAGCCTTCACCTGCCAATAATAAGTCGCTCCCCACTCAAGTTCGCCATCATATACATAAGCAGAGGTGGGAACTTCCTCTCTGACCATTACCTGTTTCAACTCAGCATCACTGGCCAGAATAAATTCATATTTTTCTGTATGCGGAAAACCAGTCCAGGAAAAAGCAGGAGTCTTCAGCACACCATCAGCACCACTTTCCGGCGTTATCAGCAGCGGTGCAATCCGCATTCCGTCCCTGTCCGAGCCAGCCATTACCGTGAAACGTATCGGAGGAGACCAGCGGCTATGAACATACTCACCTTCACAACTTGCACTCCCTCTTACCTTCCAGTAGTAAGTATCACCACAGCTAAGGGAAAATGGCTGCTCAGGCAAACACCAGACAGGGTTACAGGAATCATCTGGTCTTATGTTATTTGCTTCAAATATCCTGAAGTCAAAGTCTTCATCCAGGGCTACCCAAAGGTCATATTCCAGAGTCCGTGGTAACTCCCTCCACTTAAAACAGAATATTTCAGCCTGGCAATTACATGGGTCGCATGGTAACAGCTCATTGATGGCCGGTGAAGTTGGCCAGGGAGATCTCAGGGCAAAGATGTCGGAATAGACCCACAACCTCCCTACGTCAGGATTGTAAGCAGCCCCTTCGGAGTTTAAAGTACCGTTGTAGTAAGTACGCCCGTCAATCGCCCATAAATCTATAACCTGGTTACCTAAAATTGCCCTCAGGGTACCACTTCTGAAGCTAACTCCTGCTGCCAGGTCCACTGTAAGACTGTCCCAATCCTCCTCATCAACAGAGTCTTCATGGGGAACCAGTGTTCGGTCTACTCCCACGGCAGGAGACCCATAAAGAGCACCGCTGAGCTGAGCCAGTCCAGAAAATCCTTTGTTTGGCGGGTTTAGCTCTTCCCACTCCGTAGCTGCATTAATGGCCCAGCGATAAACACCACTCGAATTATCATC
>CAYPSP010000232.1:0-2485 GCA_964413335.1 uncultured Dehalococcoidales bacterium | reverse complement strand
GACAGAGGAAGCAGAAACAGAAGGGATAAATAAGGAGGAAGCCAATGCTTGAATTTCCTCAATTCTTAAATATTCCACTAGCGGAATGGGTTGATGCAGGCATGTCATGGATATTAACCAACCTGGGTTCTGTATTTGATGCCATCGGCACCATTATCCTGGCATTGCTACTGGTTATTGAGCGTATCTTTCTCTGGGTACCCTGGATAGTAATAATATTAGCGGTAGGAATCGTTGCCTGGCGCGCACTACGTCACTGGTGGGCAGGAGTGATCTTCGCTGCCATGTTAGTTCTTATCGGCAGCTTTGGTCTTTGGGACCTGGCTATGATGACACTTGCCATTATCTTTGCCTCCGTAATTATCTCCCTAGGCGTAGGAATTCCCACGGGCATTCTAATGGCTCGCAGCAATGTATTCCAATCCATACTCAAACCACTGCTTGATGCGATGCAAACCATGCCCAGTTTCGTTTACCTGATTCCAGCACTAATGCTTTTTGGATTAGGAAAAGTCCCAGCGGTGTTTGCTACCATTATTTATGCCATACCTCCAGTTATTCGATTGACCAATATTGGTATAAGGCAGGTGCCTAAAAGCGTAATCGAAGCGGCTCAAGCCTTCGGATCCACTTCTCGACAAATACTATATGAGGTTCAAATACCATTAGCCATCCCATCGATCATGGTAGGAATAAACCAAACCACTATGATGGCACTGGCAATGGTCGTTATTGCTTCTATGATTGGGGCAAAAGGACTTGGAATGCAAGTCCTGCTTGCCATCAACCGTATCGAGATAGGAAAAGGCTTTGAAGCAGGGATCTGTATTGTATTTCTGGCAATAATTATCGACCGGATAACTCATGCTATGGCAGCTCGAAAAGAATACTCAGTGAGTAGCTAGTATATCTCCTCTAAGGGTTCAAAGAGTTATACCAGACAACAGTTTCTCGTTTTACCACCAGAAAAGGGAAGAGTGACTATTGCAACTTGATAAAAATACACATAGTATATATATATGAATCATTTATGGGCACCATGGCGCATGCAGTACATAACAAAACCAAAAGAAGGTGACTGCATCTTCTGTACAAAACCAAAGCAGAATTCTGATAGTGCAAACCTCATTCTATATCGGGGGAAGAACAATTTCATAATCCTAAACGCATACCCCTACAATCCAGGGCATCTGATGGTTGTATTCTATCGCCATATAGCCAACCTGGAGGATTTAAACAGTGAAGAAAGCAAAGAGCATTTTGAGCTAATCCAGAAGAGCGTAGCTTTATTGAATAACACCATTCATCCTGCTGGTTTCAATATTGGGTTAAACGTAGGCAAAGTTGCCGGTGCAGGAGTAGAGGGACACCTTCACACACATATAGTACCTCGTTGGCAGGGTGATGTTAATTTCATGCCAGTGATCGGGGAAACCAGAGTTGTGTCCGAAGGGCTAGACACAACCTACGATAAACTTAGAGATGCCTTCAGCCCGTAAAGATAGTATTAAGAGCTTTTATATCTTCTTTTGAAACCAAACAAACGAGTTCATCTCCTGATTCCAGTACAATGTCATCAGATGGCAATTTACCCACTCCTTCTCGTATCACCAATGAGACAACTACTGTTGATGGCAATGATAATGCCTTTATTTGCTTACCCACTACCCTTGACCACCTTGGTACTTTTGCTAATACAAGTTCTTGCTTATCACCAATACGAATGAGGGTATTTAATGGGCAAATCGACGCCTGCGCCTTGACATTCTTTAAGATTAGGTCTACCACATTGACTATACATTTAATGCCCAATTCATTAAAAATATGTTCATTTTTAGGACTATTAAGCCTGGCAATAACTTGTGAAACAGAAAACTTTTCCTTAGCAAGCTGACAAGCCGCTAAATTATCCCCGTCCTCACCAGCAACAGCCACAAATATATCAGCTCTATCCAGTCCAGCATCTTTTAATACGTTAACCTCACAGCCATTACCTTGTAACAAGGCGGTTCCCATTTCTTTTTCAAGGCTCTTGTACTTCTCAGCCACTTTCTCAATAACAAGTACCTCATGTCCTGCTTTTCTCAAATCACTATACAGACTATATCCTACTTTTCCAGCACCAACGATTACAATATACATATATTTATACTTCCAACCTATCTTTGACAGAGTTTACAAACGCTGTTATAGGACTAACTGCAGCTAGATACAAACTTTCATAGAACTCTGCCTTCTCTGTATCATATATACGACAAACCACACGAGATATACCGAATACCTTCTTAGCAATCTGAGCGGCCATAGCATTTCGTTCATCCTCCTTGGATGCTGCTATAAACACATCGGCTGTCTCTATTCCTGCCGTTTTCAGCATCTCTTCATCAGTGCCATCACCTTCCATAAAAATTCCACTAAAGCTCTCCGGTAATTTATCCCGTTTGCCGTCATCAATGTCTATCACAGTTAACTCATGTCCTTCTAT
>CAYPSP010000231.1:0-2495 GCA_964413335.1 uncultured Dehalococcoidales bacterium | reverse complement strand
CCAGGGCATGGATAAAAGCGGCTATCCACCGGTCATGGTCCAGGGTACAGGTATTACGGGTGGAAAGGTAACTTTCACCAATACCGAAAGCAGCCAGTACATATCTTCCATCCTTATCACCTCCCCCTATGCGAGAAGTGATGTGGGAATAGAACTTGAGGGGCTGACAGTCTCCATGCCCTACATCGATATGACCGAGGGGGTTATGAATCATTTCGGCGTGAAAGTAACAAAGAGAGGGGAAAATGAATACACAGTCAAGGCGCCTCAGAAATACACGGGGCAAAGATATCTGATCGAAAGCGATGTATCAAGCGCGTCCTACTTTTTCTTGGCTGCGGTTCTTTGTGAAGGAAGGGTTAGGGTTCTGAATGTAAATCCAAATACCTTACAGGGAGACATCGGGTTTCTGGAGATCATGGAAAAACTGGGTTGTGACATAATAAAGGGCATCGACTGGGTAGAAGTTGCAGGCAGAAAGTTAAATAGAGGTGATTGCCGATTTGATATGTCGGATATGCCGGACATGGTTCCGACTCTTGCTGTTTTATCGGCTTTCAGACCCGGGCAGACAGTAATCAGCAATGTCTCTCACCTGCGATTAAAAGAGAGCAATAGAATAGAAGCGCTTGTTAATGAATTAAACAGGATCGGCATCAATGCAAAGGAACTACAAGGTGGTCTTGTCATCACCGGAGGAATACCTCATGGCGCCGAAATAGAGACTTACGACGATCATCGTATAGCAATGAGTTTCGCAATAGCGGGGCTTGCAACAGAAGGAATAAGGATCAAGAACAGAAAGTGCGTCAATAAATCTTTCCCGGAATTCTGGGATGTGCTGAATACACTTTACGAATGAAAAATGTTATTTTAATCGGATATCGCTGCACAGGAAAAACATCTGTCGGAAAAAAACTTTCCGAAAGACTGGGCCTGCCTTTTTTTGACACCGATGACCGGATCGTTGAACGGGCAGGTATGCCGATCAATGAAATCGTGGAAAAAGGCGGCTGGGATTTGTTTCGCAAGAAAGAAAAAGAAGCGATCAAAGGACTCTCTTCGATGAACAAAAGCGTCATCGCTACAGGGGGTGGGGCATTTGAAAATCATGAAAGCGGAGATGCCTTGAAAAGAAACGGTCTTTTTGTCTGGCTCACTGCCGATGTAAAAACAATCATGGAAAGGGTGCTCGCCGATCAAAATAGCCCGGGTCGGCGCCCTTCTCTTTCCCGTAACGATCTTGAAACGGAAACCTCGTTAATTCTAAAAAAAAGGGAGCCCGTGTACCGGGAGCTTGCCGACATTACCATCGATACTTCGGAGAGGAATATTGACTTGATAGCAGATGAGATCTGTAATTTTTTAAAGAAACAGGGTGGGGTGAGCAAAACGAAATCCAGCACAACAAGGAGCAACCATGGCAGGAAACACAACAGGAACAATATTTAAAGTAACCACTTGGGGAGAATCACACGGAAAGGCCATCGGTGTGGTAATTGACGGCTGCCCACCTGACATTCCACTCAGTGAATCGGACATACAGGAAGAACTGAACAGGAGAAGGCCAGGACGCGACCAGTCAAGCTCACCCAGAAAAGAAGAAGATACTGTAGAGATCCTCTCCGGCACGTTTGAAGGAAAAACAACGGGTACACCCATTTCCCTGATGATTAGGAACAGGGATGTCAAAAGCGCCGATTATGAGCAGGTCAAGAATCTCTTCAGGCCGGGCCACGGAGATATTACATATTTTAAGAAATACGGTATCCGGGATTATCGTGGGGGGGGTCGTGCCTCCGCTCGTGAGACGGCAACACGCGTGGCTGCGGGAGCGATCGCAAAAAAGATAATCGCCCGTGAAGGGATAGAGATCATCGCATACACCAGGGAGTTAGGCGGCATTGCGGCAGAACAAATCATCATGGAGGATATCGACCGAAACAGTATCCTCTGCCCCGACATGAATGCGGCCGGAAAGATGGAAACCAAATTAGAAGAGGCTAAAAAAATGGGCGATTCCATCGGTGGAATTGTGGAAATACTGGTCAGGAGATGCCCCTCGGGTTTGGGAGAACCTGCATTTGACAAGATCGACGCTGATTTGGCCAGAGCTCTCATGAGCATCGGAACGGTCAAGGGTGTGGAAATCGGCGCCGGGTTTGAGGCAGCCAGAATGTCCGGCTCTGAATGCAATGATCCCATTACACCTGAAGGATTTGCGACAAACAACGCCGGAGGAATACTTGCCGGGATTACCAATGGCGATGAAATCGTTATCAGGGTGGCCTGCAAACCGATCTCATCCATAGAAAAAGAGCAGCAGACCATTGATATTCAGGGAAGACCGGCCACTATATCGATCAAAGGCAGGCACGATGTATGCGTAATACCCCGAATCATCCCCGTATGCGAGGCCATGGTCGGCATAGTCTTGGCTGATCACCTGTTAAGACAGAGGGCAAAATGAAAAATATTCAAATAGGAATTATTGG